>JAHFDU010000072.1 GCA_023248835.1 Myxococcales bacterium
AAATCGAATCGGTCGTAGAACAAATAAGGATGATCTCTGCGCACGTCATAAGAGACCCCGGTCGAGCGCAAACAGGGACCGGTCCAGCCGTATTCAATTGCCATCTCTTGCGTGATGACGCCGGTTGAGTCCATGCGATCACGAAAGATGCGATTTTCGAGCAGCGAGTCGGTAAGATCTTTGAGCGCCTTTTCGATCTTGGGAAAAAGTGCCGTCATCTTCTCAGCAAAATTAGGCGTCAGATCATACGCCACGCCGCCGATGCGCACGTAGGAATGGGTCAAGCGCGCGCCCGATAGTTCTTCAAGCAACTCCCAGACCCATTCGCGCACTTTGATCGCCCAAAAGAAAATCGTCATCGCGCCGAGCTCCATCGCGCCGGCGGCAAGACAGGTGAGATGATCGCAAATGCGCGCCATCTCACCGACGATGACGCGAATGTACTGCGCGCGTTCCGGAATGAGCTCGGTGATGCCCAGCAGTTTTTCCACCGCCATGGCGAAGCCGACATTGTTAAGCATCGGCGACAGGTAATTTAAGCGATCGGTATAGGGAAACGCCTGAGTGTAAGTGGCGTACTCGGTCTCTTTTTCAAAACAGCGGTGCAAGTACCCGACTTGGACGTCGGCATCTTTGATGGTCTCGCCCTCGACGGTGAGAATGATGCGCACCGTGCCGTGCATTGCCGGATGCGACGGGCCCATGTTGAGCGTCATCGGCTCGGTCGGCATGTCTTCGTCGTCACCGTCGAGGTAGTCCTCGACGTCTTTGATGCCGAGCACCACCTTCTTGGTTTCAGCCATGTCGTTTGCTCATGCCTCGTCGGGCGTTCGCCGCACCAGGGGTTGGCGCCGCTCTTTGGGATAGTCTTTGCGCATCGGATAGCCGACAAATTCTGGATACATCAAGATGCGGCGCAGGTCGGGATGGCCGCGAAATTTGACGCCGTACATGTCAAACACTTCGCGCTCGAACCAGTTGGCGCCGCGCCACAGCGGCACCAGTGAATCGATCTCGGGGCTCGAGCCATCTGCCGGCTCCGCCAGTGGAGCTTTGACGCGCAAGCGCGCACCGGTGGTCATCGAGCGCAAATGGTAGACGACTTCAAAGCGCGGCTCATTACCGAGGTAATCGACGCAAGTGAGGTCGACTAGAAAATTCATTTTCAATTCGCTGTCATCGCGCAACGCTTTCATGGTGTCGCGAATCGTGGTTGCGTCGACCACCAGCGTTTCATCGCCACACTTGTCGTGGGTCGATCTCACGGCGGTACCGAGAATCTGTTTGGCACGTTCGAGCGCGGCCGCTGACATCAACCGACCACTTTCAGCTTGCCGGCTTTTACTGCTTCATGTTCGGCGCGCTCGCGTTTTTGAATGTAGCCTTCGCCTTTTTGAATTTTGTCTTGCAAGAGCTGTAGCGCGTCGAGCACTTGCTCTGGGCGTGGTGGGCAACCAGGAATGTACACATCAATCGGAATGCACTGGTCAGCGCCAGGCATGACGGAATAATTTTGGTAAAAACCGCCGGTCGAGGCGCAGACACCGAACGCTACCGTCCATTTGGGTTCGCACATCTGCTCATAGACGCGACGCAACACCGGGCCCTGACGTTCGGTGATGGTGCCGACGATGATCAATAGGTCGGCTTGGCGGGGCGAGAAGCGCGGAAACTCGGCGCCAAAGCGAGCGACGTCGTATTTGGGTCCCCACAGCGCCATGAATTCCATGCCACAGCAGGCGGTGACGAAAGGATATTGAAAGAGGGAGTACTTGCGCGCCCAGTTGACGGCGTCGCCCAATTTGGAGGTATAGAACTCTAGGCCCATCCGATCGCTTTCTTGCGCCACACGTAGGCGAGCGCAACCACGAGGACAGCGAGAAACACCAACATCTCGCCGAAGCCAAAAAAAGTGACACCGGAAGTGCAAATACCTGCCACCAGGTCGCTCGCGCACGACAGCTTGCGAAACAGCACCGCCCAGGGATAGAGAAACGCCGACTCGATGTCGAACACCAAAAAGAGAATCGCGACTTGGTAAAATTTCACTGAAAACCGTACGCGGGGCGAACCGATCGGATCCGATCCGCACTCAAACGGCGAAAGTTTTTCGGCGGTGACGTGGGTCGGACCCATGAACGCGGCCAGCGCCAGGAAGACGCCGCCAAAGCCCGCACTGAACAGCAGCGCCACCAGTACTGGAGAGTAGTTTGCACTCATCGTTGGGCGTCGATTATAGAAGTCGAAAAAAAATGTGTCAAACTTCTAGAATTGGAAGATTTGACCTATCGCCAAGTCCAGGCAAAACCGGGGCGCAAGGCACGCGCAGCGTAACTAATGCAATTGTGCTCCGCTCGGCAGCACAGCTTGCAGTTTGTATAAATTTTCGCGGTCCACTAATTTTTCTGCGAGCGCGCGGGCGGGTTCGATGCGGTAATTCATGTCGCCGAAGGCTTTCACAAGCGTGGTCGCCTGATCGGCGGTGAACCAGTTGGTGCGTGCCGCAGACAGGATGGTAGCGATGTGCTGGGGAATTTCATTCGCCTGATTGCAGCGCTGAAGCAGATTAGCAAAGGCTGTGTCGCTCATCGGTCGCGGGCCTGCGCTGGACGGAGGTGGATTCAATGATTGACCATGGTCTTAGACCATGATATTTATTAACGATGCAAAAGATGGCGATCTCGAAGTTCAAAGCCACTTGCCTGGCCACCCTCGAGCGGGTGCGTCGCACCGGGCGCCCGTTGCGCGTGACCCGGTTCGGCAAACCGGTTGCCGACATCACCCCGCCGGCGCCTGATCCACCTACTGGAAACTGGCTTGGCGCGATGCGCGGAACCATCAAGATCGTCGATGACATCACTCGGCCAAGCAGTGAGTTAGTCAACTGGAAGGCGTTGCGATGAAGCTGCTGCTCGACACCCACATCTGGCTGTGGAGCCACGTCGCTCCGGAGAAGCTCGGTCGGCGCGTGGCGACCGCATTGCTCGGGTCTGGAACTGAGCTGTGGCTGTCGCCTATCAGCATATGGGAATTCCTGCTGCTCACGGAGAAGCGTCGCATCGTCGTCGCCGGTGATCCAAGGCGATGGGTGGAGGAGGCGCTTGCCCGGGTGCCGATGCGCGAAGCCGCGCTCAACCGCGAGGTGGCGCTGCAAAGTCGCGCGGTCCGGGTGCCGCAGCAAGATCCAGCGGATCGCTTCCTCGCCGCCACTGCGCAGGTCTACGACCTCGCGTTGGTTACCGACGACCATGGTCTGTTAAAAGGGAAGGGCTATCGTACGTTTCCAAACCGGTGAATTCACGGAGCACAATGTCTTACGGAGATGCTTTGGTTTTGGCCGCTGCGGATAGGGAAGTCCAGTCACCACCAGCGGTATTTTTCTCCACCGGCAGTCCGACGCGGGACCAGCCGAGTTCGCCGATTTGTCCAGTATGTGGATCGATTTCGGCGTCGAAGCCGCCGCGCATGTCGACGAGATGGGTGTAGCCATTGCGCTCGAGCAGCGTCACCGCTTGCAAAGAACGGCCGCCGGCTTTGCAGCCGACCACCAAGGGGCTGTCCTTCGGGTAGAGTTTCTCGAACACCGCCAAAAAGTCGCGATTGAGCACCATGCGCCCATTTTCGAAATGCATGAACGGTATGTTGCGGGCGCCAACTGGATGGCCCTGCTCGTACTCAGGAATGGAACGAACATCGATGTAAGAATGGCCGTTCTGCAACAGATCGGCCGCCTCTTTGGGACTGACGCGTTTGGGCATGACTCGCTTTCAGAATAACATAGCGAATTGCCCGTGAGCAACGTTCTCGAGCAACCGTTGGCCGCACACTCTCATGCTAAACTTTGAGCATGGCGAAAGATCACCAGTGTCCGGCGTGCAAGAATCCGGTCGATCGCGCGGCGACGATTTGCTCTAATCCAGAGTGTCGCGCCGAGTTGGCTTTCTGTTCGCATTGCTGTGATGTGACCAATTACCGATTGGTAAAAGAGGCGCATGGTCGATTGGCGCGCAACCAATACGAGTGCGCGCGCTGTCAGCGTGTCGGAGTCAAGTGCTTGACCTGGATCGCTGGCGGCTATTGCAACGGGTTGGCCCGCGCTGGATCGGGAATTGATCGCCCGCTTTGTTCGAGCTGCATGTCGCGCGCCAGCGAGATCGGTCGCAGCGTTCTCGGCTGGTCTATTATGGGCGCGCTCGGCGGCCTGCTGCGACGTCGTAAGTGATTGGATGGCCGCACTAACTTCGCTTTCCGATTTGCAAATCGCCGAAGTCTTGGCGGACTACGGTCTGGCGCTCGAGCATGCCGAAGCGCTGCAGTCGAAGGGCACCGTAAATAGTAATTTCTTTGTGCGTAGCACGGACCATCGTCGCTATTTTCTGCGCGTCAACGAGGGCAAGAGCGAGAGCGACGTTGGCGCTGAAGCGGTGTTGGTCGAGTATTTACACGCGCGCGGACTGAAACTGCCGCCAGTGGTAAAAACCCAAAAAGGAAATTGGTTCACGTTGGTGGTGGGCAAGCCGGTGAGCTTGTTTCCATGGATCGAAGGACACGAAGCGACGCCGCAGCCAGGACAAGTAGAGTCGATGAGAGTTGCCGGAGTCGCGTTGGCCGAGCTGCATCGAGCGGGCGAGGATCTGCCGGCGAAAAAGTTGCCGCGCAATCACTATAGTCTCGAAGAACTCTGTCGGCGATTTAACAGCTTTCGCGACGACCCTCAGTTTGCTGAGGTGGTGCGGTGGCTCGAGGAAGAGCTTGTGCGCGCGCAACAACCCACAGCACTGCCGAGCGGTCTCATCCACCAGGATCTGTTTCCCGACAACGTACTCGTCGACGCAGATCACCACCTTCTGGCAGTGCTCGATTTTGAGCAAGCGACGCATGGCCGCTATGTCTACGATCTCGCCGTCGCACTAAACGCTTGGTGTTTCTTCGAGGGCAAGTTTGATCGCGAAGGCGCAGGCGCCATTGTCGAGGGCTATCGCAGCATCCGTCCCTTATCCGAAGCGGAGCGCCGGGCGCTGCCAGATGAAGCGCGATTGGCGGCGGCGCGATTTACCATCACTCGCATCACCGATGTTTTCCTGCGTCCGACACTCGATCCGGCCTTGCGCGCGCGCAAGCACTATCGAGACTATGTGCGGCGACTGGATTTTTGGCGGGCTTACAAAGACGCTGAAGACTGGACGCTGCCGAGATAGCGCGTCAGTACATCGCGATCGTCGGGGCTGAGCCCGAGATAGCGAACTCCGACGTCCATTGGCGCGGCGCGATTGACCCAAATCACTTCGCCGCGCAATGACAATTTGTCACCTTGATCGGGGAAGTTGATGACAAGACTGACAATCGCTCCCACCGCGATCTCTTCACGACGCGGCAATAGAATGCAGGCGCCGCCGAGCGAAAGATTTTGGATTTTGTAGCGATCACTCGACCCGCCCAAAAAATCGACCAGCGCATCGACCTCGAACTGCGGTTCAATGCGGGGAAATTCTCGCGGCAAATGGCTCTCGTTCATTGCACCCTCCCTACCCGAAACCTGCGAACAATACGAAACAATCGATGAGAATGTAAGTATTCTAGTCAAAAAAAACGGTCCGATATTTGCAAACGTCAAGTTCGAAGCCCTATGCTAAGGAGATGCGGATGCTGGTTTGGGTTGCTCTCATTTTTTTGTTGGTCGGCTGCGCCGACATTACCGTCATTCCCGGCACGAAAGTCGCCGACAGTCGCATCAACCGCGAGTTGGTGGATGTCTGCGAACGTTATCGGGTGGCGCTCGAACAGCGCAATGCACCGGCTCTGTTGGCGCTCGCGCACCCCAACTACTACGAGGAATCGGGCACGCCCAAAGGCGACGATGATTATGGCTACGAGGGGCTCAAGCAGGTGCTGTCAAGTCGGATGGCAGCACTCAAGACGGTCCGTTACAACATCGAGTATCGTTCCATCGACGTGCAGGGCAATCGCGCCCGCATCGACATTCGCTACGACGCATCGTTTCAGATCGCGACTCCAATCGGCGATCGATGGGAGCGCCGACAAAACGACAAGCGGATAGAGCTCGAGAACGACGGTCAACGTTGGTTGATATTGGCGGGCATGTAGCTGTTATTGTTTCGCGCGAACGATCTCCCACATTTCCCACTCACCGAGCGCCGAAACCAATTTCACCTGGTTGCGATGGCCTTGAAACGGATCGCGGGCGTAGGGACGGTGGACGAGGATGTAGTCCCAGTCCGCCGTCTCCTTCGAAAAATTAAAGCGCGTCGGATCAAGCCACGACGCCGCCGCACGCTCCGGCACTGTTAGTCGCAGCGGAAAATCGACCGCGAAGTAGGGCGTTACGTAGCCGCCTTGCCGCAGCTGGATGTAAGCACCCCACTGGTTGTAAGCGTGAACGTTGACTTCTCGGTCGCTCTTTTTCATCATCAGCGGCATCACCGCTTTGTCCTCTGGGACGTTGCCAAGGACAGTCTCAAAGTCGCGTGCCCGCTGATTGAACCGGTAGAAATGCAGGCTTACCGTCGACAAGTAGGTGAGTGAAATCACCGCTGCCACCCCGAGCGCCGCACGCTGCAAGTGGGAGAGAGAACCACGCACCTGCAAGACCAAAAACAGCACGACCACCACTGCAATGCGTCGGTTGACCGCGAACCAATAGAAAGGACGGACCAAGCTGCGCGGCAGACAGAGATAGAGTGCCAGCACGACCAGCGACGCCAGTGTAAGATGCAAAGAAGCGGTTCCGGGCTCGCGGCGAAGCAAGAGGATGCATAGCCAAATGCCCATCAACAAGATCAAACAAACTTCGTCTATGGATCCGGGGAAAAAATCGACGAGCCACGACGGCATCATAGAGAGATTCGCCAATACGTCGTTCAGTGGTCCGCCGAACGAGCTCACCCCTCCCACCGGTAGTTTGGCGCTCGCTGGATGAGAAAAATACGCAGCCATTGCGGCAATCGCGCCTACTGGAACCAGCGGCAGCAAATTGTGCAATATTTGTCGTCCGCGCCTCCACGCTCCGCTCGCCCTGAGCTTGTCGAAGGGCACACTCGACTTGTTCTCGCCCTTCGACTTCGCTTCGCTGCGCTCAGGGTGCACGGACAGGGGGCCGTGAACGCTTAGCAATATTTTTTTGGGGTCGCGCGAGGTAATCGCAGAGGCCGCCGCGCACACCGCGGCGATGACGACAAACATCGCCCAGCCGAGAATGTGGCTAAAGTAAAGGGCGCCACCGCAAAGTGCGATCCACAGGGCTAGACGCCAGTGCGGGCGGCGAAGATAATTCTCAAACAATGCGAGCGCGAGAAACAGGAACACCAAAGCCGCGTTATAAGAAATAAATCCATTGGCGGTGTTCGCATTCCAAGCCAGCGGAAACGCGAACAGCGCCAGGCGAGGATCGCGTCCGACCGAGCGCGCATAACGTGCCACGGCGAAGGGCAAACCGAGCATGGAAAGACTGATGAAGATTTTTTGCGCCGATTCGACACCGACGACAAAAGAGATCGGATATTCGATCGTGTACTGTGTCCAGTAAGGCAGGGGTAAAAGATTGGTGGTGTAGTATTGGTCGAAGCGAAACTTGGCGTCATGCAAGTGGCGCCAGATGAACAAATTGGAAAGGTGATTGGGATAGTCGAGCAGCGGCGGATATCGCCCTACCCAGAGCGGTGCGACGGTGGCGATACAAAGCAGGAGCAGCGCCGCTTTTTCGACGCGGGAGAGTCTGCTCATCGACCTACCAGGACGGAAATTGGATGGGCAACGCACGCGAGCAGCGCCGGCACTAGGTAAAAACGTCGATGATCCAAAATCGGACCTCGGATGAGCAAGATCGCAAAAACCCAAGCCGTGACCAGCGCGCTGCTTTTGAGTCCAACCGGCAGCACAAAATACATCGCGCTTAGAATTGCGAAAACAGTGGTTACACCGACGTCTGCGGCGCCGAAGGCCGACGACGGACCCGTGACCACCAACGTTAGCCACGTAAGCACCAGTCCCAATAAACACAGGCCGGTGAGATTGCCGTCACCCGTCAGCAACAAACGCAGCGGCAGGTGGTCAAGCGATGTGATGAGCGGCTCGGTTCCAAACAACGAGAGGTGCTCGCAAAGGGCCGACGAAAGCCCGAGTGGAACGCCGAGCAGTGCCAGCCACTGACTGCGACCGAGCAAACGGGAGAGCACCAAGACAATAAGAGCTGGGAGAGGAACTGCGCCTGTGCGAAGCAGTCTTGGGCCGACGCCGCACCGCAAGGACGGCGGAACGTGCCACCAGATCGGAACCATTGTCAGCAGCAGAAGTGCGCCAAGCAGCCAGTAGAACCAACCTTTGGGCATCGCGGCTAAGAGCTCGCGGCAAACACAATCGTCAGCGCCGTGCGACCGCCGCGTTGCAAGCGAGCGCAGAGTCGGTCGATGTCGTCATCGACGTCGACGACGAGTGCGCCGGAACGTAGCGCGGCGATCGGCCGGGCGTAGGTCCGCTGCGAGAACTCTTGCGCGACTGCGACCCAGCGATCGCGCAGCAACGGAACACCGGCAAGTTCGGAAATCAAAATATGATCGAGCACACCCAGCCTCGAAACAGTTTGGCGCGGTGTACTCGGAGTCAGAGCGGCTGTCAACTCAGAGAGAGCGGCCGACGGCCGACTGCCAACAGCCGACAGTGACGGGAGAAGAAAATTCGTGATGCCCAGCGCATTTCTCGTCGAGAAATGGAAAACTTCACTCATCAGCATTCTATGCCTACCCCGTGAACGGTTACACTTTCCGAACTGTTGGCTGTGAGCTGTAGGCTGTCGGCAGCGCCAGGGCTGTCGGCAGCGCCAGGGCTGTCGGCAGCGCCCGGACTTTCGGGCGCCTCTCAGATGACTTTGTACAAGACCAAGCCGATCGCGAGGATCATCGCCACAAAGATCAGAGACACGCCCATGTTGCCGCGACGGATCTCTTCCCATTCGTCGATTTCACCCGACAATTTCGTAAACACCTTGATCGCGATGCCCATCGAAAAGGCAAAACTGGTGGCCGCCGCCAACGCCCACGCCATACTTTTTCCAATCTGCCAAAGTGTTAATGTCAACTCACTGGTCATCGTTTCTCCTTTGGTAACAGTTCACGCCCCCCCTCCGCTCGCCCTGAGCTTGTCGAAGGGCAGACTTTGATTGTTTCGCCCTTCGACTTCGCTGCGCTTCGCTCAGGGTGCACGGGCCAGGGAACATGAACGCTACCTCTTTTGTTGGTTCATTTGTCGTCGTCGAACGAAAAGCGGGTGATGTTTTTGCTGGTGTCGACATGTTCGATGTAGTTCGAGAACAGCACGTCGCGGTTGATTTTTCCGTCGAGAAAATCAACCACCGGTTGGCCCAAACAGCGGTAGCGTTCAGGCCGTTGTCGTTCGTCCGCGATCTCGATTTCGATGTGTCGATCTAGTGGAGACAGTTTGTTTTGCGCGAGTGCGGTGGCAGCCGCTGCCAATGCGTCGACAAGTTCACTTTCTTTGCGAGAGCGAGAACCAGCGACACGCAGTCGAACCGTGACCGATTCTTTGCTCGCATCCACCGAGGGCGGCGCGCGTAAACCGACTCGCCGGGTGCTGGCCTGCTTGGCCACCGCTTTGACCATCAGCGGTCGATAGTTTTCGGCCGCCTTGTGCAACGCCTCTAGAATTTGCGAGCCGCCGCCGAAGTGTTTGGCAGCGTCGATGCACTGTTCGATCGACAGATCGATGGTCGCAACTTCCTGATCATGGATCGGCGTCACCGTCTGCAAAACTACGTTCTTGAACACCAGACGAAAGCGATTTCCTGCAACTTCACTCTTTTGCACCGCGCGACCCACAATCTCAATCAGTCGCGCCATCGACTCATCACAAAAGGTGCGGTCGCAGGGCTCCGTCGTGATCTCGACATCGACCCATACCTCTTGCATGTCTTTGAGTTTGCCGAGGGTGACTTGACCGGGATAGACGTAGAGCACAAGCTTTGGCATTGCGCGCGGCCGCAGCGAACGCAGCTCTTGGCGCAGTCGATCTTCGATCCGATTGAGCTCGTCGGTGCTAAATCCGCTCGATCCAACGATCGCATCAAGTTGGGCATCGAGATCGCTACCAGCGTCGATTTTCTTGCGCCGACTGGAGCCGAAGTCGTCGGACAGTAGCGTCGTGTTTGCGCGCGCGATTGTGGCCAGTGCCAGGACGGACAGCAGCGCTGAAGTGTGGCGAGCGAACACGCAGGGAGACTACTACAGATAAGCCGGGTCGCGGTGTTCGCCCCAAATTTGGCGAAATACGTCGGCCATCTCACCGAGTGTGACCCCGGCTTGGACACCGTCGAGCACTGCGACCATTAAATTGTCGTCGCCAGCAGCGGCGCGGCGAATGGTATCGAGGCCGCGCGCTGCTGCAGCTTGGTCGCGCGCTGCCTTGAACTTGCACACTCGTTCGACCTGCCCTTGTTCGACCGCGTGCGCGATCTTAAGCGTCGGGATCTTGTCGCCCTCGTCGGTGACGTATTTGTTAACGCCGACGATCGAACGTTCTTTGCTGTCGACCTGACGCTGGAACTGATAGGCGGAATTGGCGATTTCGCGCTGCGGATAGCCCTCTTCGATGGCTCGAACGATGCCGCCCATGTTGTCGATCTTGTGAATGTAAGCGAGCGCTGCCTCTTCGGTTTGATCGGTGAGTCGCTCGACAAAATAGCTGCCGCCGAGCGGATCAGCGACGGCGGCGATGCCCGATTCTTCGGCAATCACTTGTTGTGTCCGCAGCGCCAGCGTCGCTGCCTCTTCGGTCGGAAGCGCGTAGGTTTCATCGAACGAATTGGTGTGGAGCGACTGGGTGCCGCCGAGCACAGCAGCGAGCGCTTGCAAGGTTGTGCGCACCACGTTGTTCATCGGCTGCTGCGCCATCAATGAAACACCGGCGGTTTGTGCGTGTGTTCGCAACAGCCAAGAGCGCGGATTTTTGGCGCCGAATCGGTCTTTGCAAAGCCGCGCCCAGATTCGCCGCGCCGCGCGAAATTTTGCGATCTCCTCGAAAAAATCGTTGTGCACATCGAAAAAAAACGACAGGCGCGGCAAAAAATCATCGACATCCAGCCCCGCTTCGCGCCCGAGCTCGACGTAGCCGATGCCGTCGGCGAGCGTAAACGCGAGCTCTTGCACTGCGGTCGCACCGGCCTCACGAATGTGATAGCCCGAGACCGAAATCGTATTCCACAGCGGCATCTCTTTGGTGCAGTAGACCAGCATGTCACGAATCACTCGCATCGAGGGGCGAATCGGCGAAATCCATTCCTTCTGTGCGATGTACTCTTTGAGCATGTCGTTCTGAAGCGTGCCGCGCAGCTTCGAAGGTGGCACTCCCTGCGACTGTGCGACGGCAACGTAGGCCGCAAGTAAATAAATCGCCGGCGCGTTGATGGTCATCGAGGTGGAAACGTCACCGAGTGGAATTCCGGCAAACAGCCGCTGCATGTCGTCGAGGCACGCCACCGAAACGCCTTCGCGACCGACCTCGCCGAGCGATCGGGCGTGGTCAGGGTCGTAGCCCATCAGCGTCGGCATGTCGAAGGCCGTCGACAGACCGGTTTGCCCCTGCTCGAGCAGAAAATGGAAACGCCGGTTGGTGTCTTCAGGCGTACCAAAGCCGGCGAACATACGCATCGTCCACGACTTGCCGCGGTACATGGTCTCGTGCGGCCCGCGCGTGTAAGGGTACGACCCCGGATCGCCGATCTCTTCGTAGGCGCGCACATCGGCGGGGTGATAAGTAGCCTTGAGCGGGATGCCGCTCATCGTGGTGTAGTGCTTCTCGCGGTGCACTTTCTCTTTCGGGCTCATGATATCTCCGATTGTATCAGAGAGCGCCCAATGCCGCACTGCGTCAGCGACGAGCGGATTTCGCTTTTCGAAAAGGCATAGCTATGTATCATGCGTCCCGATCTGCCTGAAAAAATGAAAGGTGTGCCAAATGAACAAGACACTCGGCTTTACGATGATCTTGGCGGCGGCGTGTGGCGGTAGCACAGGCGGACCGATGATGGATGGCCACGTCGACGCGGCGACCCCGCATCAAGACGGCGGCGCTGCCACCGACGGTCCTGTCGTTCGTGGTCCCGATATGGCGCACCCACCCGGTACCGACATGGCTGTCATCCACAACGACGCGGCCACTGGCGGTACCACAACAGTTTTTACCATTGTGCTCGAGAACCACGATTACAACGAAATCGTTGGCTCTGCTGATGCGCCGTACATCAACCAGCTGATTGGACAGTACGGACTGGCGACCAACTACATGGACTCTGGTACCCACCCCTCGCTGCCAAACTATTTGGACATGATCAGTGGTGACAAACAGTACATCGGTGTTGTCGACTGCGATCCCAAGGCGTTCTGCTTGACTCTGTTTGGCAATTTTCCGGTCGACAAAGACAACTTGGGCCACCAGCTGACGGTTGCCAACATCCCATGGCGCTCCTATCAAGAGGACATGGGCACCGCTTGCAACCTCACGGGCTCTGGAAACTATGCGCCTAAACACGATCCATTTCTCTATTTCACCAACATTCAGAATGACGCCGGTGGCCTGTGCGCGCAGACCAATGTCGACTACTCCAATTTCGCCACCGATTTGGCCGGCGGTCAGTATCGTTACATGTGGATCACGCCTAACTTGATCAACGACGGGCATGACCCTTCAAACGATCCGGTGACCGCTCTGAAGCAGAGCGACGATTGGTGCAAGACTGAGATTCCCAAAATCTTGGCCAGCAACGCCTACAAACACGGCGGCATCATTTTCTTGACCTGGGATGAAGCCGCAGGTCGCAACGGTTCGAAGGATCAAGTGCCGATGATCATCATCACTGAGCAGATCAAGTCGGCCGGTTACAAGTCGAATGTCGCCTACAGCCACGATTCCTACTTGGCGACGGTGGAAGACCTATTCGGATTGCCCTATTTGGGCAAAGCAGCGATGGCAGCGTCGATGAAGGAATTCTGGCAGTAGCTCTCGCTCGCTGTTTCTTGACCTCTGCGTTCATTCCCACTACAGATGCTCATGGCTAAAGTGACACTCATTCCCGGCGACGGGATCGGGCCGGAAATTACTCAGGCGACCCTGCGCATGCTCGAGGTGGCGGGCGCGAAATTTGAATTCGAAGAGCGGCGGGGCGGCGTCGATGCCGTCGAAAAAGAAGGCGACCCGCTGCCGCCGTCGACCATCGAATCGATCACCAAAAATCGTCTGGCGCTTAAAGGGCCACTGGCGACGCCCAAAGGCGAAGGCTTTCGATCGGTCAACGTAGCGCTGCGGCAACATTTTGATCTGTACGTCAACTTGCGTCCCACCCACAGCATCGAAGGTGTGCCATCGCGTTACGAAAAGGTCGATTTGATTATCGTGCGCGAAAACACCGAGGACATCTACGCCGGTATTGAGCACTATGTCGGTCCCGGTCGATCGGCCGAGGAATCGACCGAGGTGATCACGCGTCATGGTTCCGAGCGTATCGTTCGCTGG
>JAHFDU010000392.1 GCA_023248835.1 Myxococcales bacterium
AACGTATTCGTACTGATTCGGCGTGCCATCCCAGTTGCTCGCGGTCGGCCAGACGCGCCACCACTGGCCCGAGAGAACGCAGGCCGTTTTCGTCGATTTCCTGAAACGTGATCGACTTCATGAAACTTTCGGTACTGAGCCCACCGAATGCGCGCGCATAGCCATAGGTCGGTAACACGTGGTTGGTGCCGCTGGCATAGTCGCCCATCGACTCGGGCGTCCAGCGGCCGAGGAAAACCGAACCCGCATTCTTGATTTGGCCGACGAGAGGATGGGGCTCGGCGACTTGGAGAATCAAATGTTCGGGCGCGTAAAGGTTACAGACCTCGATTGCCGTCGGCAAGTTGTCCACTTCGATCGTTACGCTGTGCGCCAGTGCGGCAGCAGCAATCTCACGTCGTTCAAGTTTCGGCAGTTGCTCTGCGATCGCTTCCTGCACGCGCCCTAGCTGCGCCGACGAATTGGAAACCAGCACCACTTGTGAATCGACACCATGTTCCGCTTGCGCCAACAAGTCGGCGGCGACAAATGTTGCATCGGCCTCTCCGTCGGCGATGACCATGACTTCCGACGGCCCGGCCGGCAGATCGATCGCAGCCCCGCCGGGATCTTGCGACACCTGCAACTTGGCCTCGGTGACCCAGGCGTTTCCCGGACCGAAAATCTTGTCCACCTTGGGAATGCTGGCGGTGCCATAGGCAAGCGCTGCAATCGCTTGGGCTCCACCGACTTTGAAAATTTCTCTGACACCGAGCAGATCCGCCGTCACCAAAATGTGCGCATCGATCGAACCATCGCGTTTGGGAGGAGTCGCCAAGACGCGCAGCGCGCAGCCGGCGATTTCAGCTGGTATTGCCAGCATCACCACCGTCGATGGCAGCGGAGCGGTGCCGCCGGGGACATACAATCCAACTCGCTCGATCGGAACGAAGCGTCGCTCACAACGCACGCCCGGCGAAGTCTCAATCGTCAAGGTCGAAGGTCTCTGCGCCTGGTGAAACCGGCGAATGCTTGCGATCGCCTCTTTCATGTCGGAGACAAACATCGGATCGACCGCGCGTTTCGCCGCTCCGATCTCCTCGCCAGTCACTTGCAGCCGCGAGAGCAGCGCACCGTCGAGGCGCTGGGTAAGTTCAAAAATGGCCTCGTCTCCACCCTGGCGCACTCGCGCCACGATCGAACAAACCTCATCGCGCACGCGCGCCGCGTTCTGCGCCGCCGGGCGCCGCAACGCCGCGACGCGCTCGGTCGCCGAACACTCACTCCAGCGCAAAAGGTTCACGCGATCACCTTCTCAATCGGTAACACCAAAATAGCGCTGGCGCCGACCGCCTTGAGCTTCTCGATGGTTTCCCAAAAAACATTCTCACGCGCCACCGCATGGATTGCGATGTGTGATCCGTCGGTGCCAAGCGGAATCACCGACGGTTGCTCCATCCCGGGAATAATCTCTTGAATGCGCTCGAGCGCTTCTCGCGGCGCATTCATCATAATGTACTTGGCTTGAGCCGCCTGCAGCACTCCGTTCATGCGCTGCAGCAACCGCGCATAGTCGAGCGCCATCGCTGGCGGAAGCGCTCGGGCTGATCGAATTAGCACGGCTTGGCTCTCAAACAGCACCTCCACCGGTCGCAAGCCGTTTTCGCGCAGCGTCGCACCAGACGAAACCAGGTCACAGATCGCGTCTGCGATCTGCAAGCTCGGTGCGATCTCTACTGCGCCAGAGAGCTCGACGATTTTCGCGTCGACTCCAACTTGCTTCAAATATTGTCGAAGGCAATTGGGATACGAAGTAGCAATGCGCTTACCCGCAAGATCAGCAGCGCTTCGGCATTCCATCGCCACTGGCACCGCCAACGCCAATCGACAAGTGCCAAAACCGAGCGGCATCACCGTCTCTATAGCGTTAGTTTTTTGTACCTGTCGCTCGCGAATCACGTTGTCGCCAACAATGCCGAGATCACAAACGCCGTCGGCAACGTAGGCCGGGATGTCATCGTCGCGCACCAGCATCAGATCGACCGGAAACTCTTTGCATTCATGCAAAAGCCGATCACGGCGCAATTCAAAATCGAGACCGCACTTGACCAGCAGCGCGATGGTCTTTTCGGCCAGGCGCCCTGACTTCTGAATGGCAATCCGCAAGCGATGAGACTCACGCATGCGACACCCGTTTGCGACTGCGATCAAGCACCACCTGGTACCCGCCTTCGCCTTGGGTCAGCGCGCGCGCCACCCGCGTCACCGTCGCGGTGCTGACGCCGATACGCTGATAAATCAAGCGATAGGGAATCCCCTCGGCCACCAAGCGTGCCGCCCGCCAGCGGTCGGCCATCGACCGCAGTTCGGCCGGCGTGCACAGATCGACCAAAAAGCGTTCGCACTCGTCGAGGTTGCGCAGCTGCAAAATCGCCTGCAAGAGTTCCTTCAAATTGCCGTCGTTTTTCTTCATCCTGCATCCTGCCATTTCCTGTATTAACGTGATAACGTGTTAATACATTAATACCACACCAAGGTCAACATCCTCAGACTAACGAGGTAGGCGTGCCGCCGGTTCAGCGACGATGTTGGAACCGTCCCCTCTAGCGACGCCGTTGTCAGTTGAGCACGTCGCTGTCGTCGCTGATGAGCAGGGGGCCATTTTCAGGAGCGTCGAGCACGACCATTCGCGGCAACTCGCGGTAGCTGCCGGGAATCGCGCACAGCGCCGGGTCGGAACTGGTCTCGAAGCGGACCACGCCGATCACTGCAACCCTTTCATTCTCTTGGAGAACGCCCTCTTGATAGCGGAGGTCTTTGTTGAAGAACAATCCGCGGCTAGTCTTATTGTGCCGCAGAAGCAGCGCCTTCATGGGCTCGTTGACGTCATGGAACACGCTGGAGCCGTCCTTTTTATCCATCTTCACTGCGATGGTGCTATTCCACGTGCGCACAAGGGCGCGGCCGCTGTCGTCTTCGAGTAGAAAATCGACCGACCGCTCCTCTTTAATGATGCGGGCGAAGAGACGGCCCCCAGCCTCGTCTACCGTCACCCGAAAAGCTGCACACGGCTGTCCCGACAGGGGGGCTTCGAGCGGCTTGCCGACGAAGCGCACGCGGCCGACCATTTTCATTGTTTTTCCTTCGACAGCATTGCGAATGGGAGTGGCGCGAAGTCGGCGCAGCGCGCGCTTGGTGCGCTGATCTTGAAAAACGTAGCTGGCCAACGCGCCGACAAGGGCAACGGCTCCAAACATTACGGCGAAAGCCTCGAAGTCCCCGAACGACACGGCGCCTTCCATACCACGCCGCGGCTGATCGAGAAAATCAGAAGTAGCGAACTAAACGCGTTGCGTTGCCGATAACGCATTGCCCTAGAGCCCTGACCGCCAATCACTTCGATGAACGAAAACCTGGATCTTATCGATCACTTACGAGATAGGCGGTTCTAATAGTAGAAAAGCTCACGGTTCTCCTCGAGAGTTTGTTTGAGGACAAACAAA
>JAHFDU010000073.1 GCA_023248835.1 Myxococcales bacterium
TCCGTCAGCGTCGCTGGCGTTTCAGTGCAGACAAAGCTCGATCTTGTGGAAGCAGACCGTCGCCGTCAAGGTCAACGACAACGCGGGATCGATCACGTCAACCTAATTTCAGTTTAGTACAGCGGCACTTCTTCCTGCGGGAACATGCCGTACGGACGCTGGCAGAGATAAGCAGGCTGAGCGACCGTGCAATCGACGGTCTTCCACTTGCCGTTCGACGCCTGCATGATGACGCAGGTGTTGCCGTCTTTGGGGTCAAAATTGGTCGCGTAGTCATCCGCGTACTCGCGGCTCAACCAACGCATCGGATTGGCATTGGCATTGGCGATGCCGATCCATTTGTCGCGTGGGCCAAGCGCATTGAGAATGGTGTTTATCTTGCTCGTGTTCAGCGGCGACGAATAGTGACCGCCGCGCACCATCGCCAAATAGCCGAACGATCCAACGTTGAGCACATCGCCGGCCCAGGTCTGACATGCGGTTTGCGCTTGGGCTTGGGTTTTTGCAACCTCAAAATATTTGTAACAGTAGCCGCCGACGGCGACGCCGTCACAACGAGCCGAAGCTGGAATCGGCAACGTGCGACGATTGGCCGGAATGCAGTGCGTCGAAGCGTCGGTAACATGGGTGGTTTGGTTGTAGGTGACAGAACAGGCCGGCAGGGTCGCCGGCGGCCAGGTATTGCAAGCGCCACCTCCCCGATCGATGCAAAGCCGAATCACCTGCGAAACGTTGTTGTTCGACACGTTATCCACCGCGCGCACCGCCACGCACGCCGGTCCTTCGGGCATGCGGTTAAGCGAGTCGAACTGCGCACCGGTACATTGCGCTTGCGTCACCTCAGGAACGGTCCAGATCGCAAACTGCACGTCGGAGCCGTAGGTCAAGCTGAGTGTCATCGGCGTCACCAACGCGCACAGCTGCGCCGAGGCTTGCGCGCCGGGTTCACCAAGCGTGGTGCAGAGCGAATCCCACGGCGCCGGCGGCGTAATGGTGTCGAGCTGCAAATTGGGTGCGCCTTTGGTCTTGAACTGTTTGAGCGCCAACGCGACCGCTTGATTCGACGCCATCACCTGATCGTTGAGCTGCAAATTGGGATTGATGTCGTCGCAGTAGCCGTCGCCATCGGTGTCGACCACCAACGGTTCGCTCGATGCCGGCGAGACAAATAGATCGACCGAATCGGGTGCGATGCCCGACCAGCGCTCATAAATTAAGCCAGGTGCGATGTTGCCGCGATCTTCGACGCGGGCGCGCAGGGTAATGATTTGCGGCACAATGTCGCCATCGTTGGCCACCTCTTCACCGACCGGATCAAACAGACGCGAACATTCGTAGATGTTTTGCTTGACTTGACGCACCCGCATAAACGGCGGGTCTATAGAAACTGCCGGCGGCACGTTGTCGATGGCAATTTCGATGCCGACTTCGCTCGAGTTGTCGAATTTGTCCTTGGCGCGAAACGAAAGTGAAGGCAGCACATAGTTGGTCCCGAGCGATCGCACATCGAAGAGTCCGCTAAAGATCGGCAAGTCGGGCTGATCCCGCCTGAGCTGAACCGATAGTGCGGGCAAAATGCTGCCACCCAAAACCGCATAGACCGAGTCCTCGCGGATATCGGAGATGTCCGAAATGTTGGCGCGGATCTGGATCACTCCGCCGACGAACTGGCCGGCCACCGGATTTACTGGAGCGATGATCGGCCCCTGACTGTCGACGGTGAATTGCCGCGTGGCGCGCCCAACTGTGTCCGTAGAGTTGGTGGCGGTAACGTTGATAACCTGGAGACCATCGAGAGCGGGAACAAAACGAGAATCGTTGAAGGTGATCACTCCTCCAGCGACGAGATCGGGCATGTTTCCCTCTACCACCATCGCAATCTCCTTGGACTGGACCTGCACATGCACTCCGGCGAGATCGGGAAAAGGATAGTTCGCATCCGACACGTGGATGCGAACGTTAATGGAACCCTTGGCGGTCGAATTCACTCTTGGCTCAAGAAATTCGACGACTGGGCCGTGATCGTGCTTGTACACACTCTCGACCACCGTGCGGTTTCCATTGGTGTCATCCGCGAGCACTTCGAACACCGCGGCCCCCGATTTGACACTCGAGATGTCGATGCTGCCCTGAAACGTATTCGCTCCGTTCAGTGAGAGCGGCCCACGAAGCGGGCTCATGCCGCTTGGAATGATCACCACCACCGAACTCGAGTCGACCCGTCCGGCGATCGAGGTGATGGTCGCCGACACGGTGAGTGTATCGCCATGCACGTCGGCACCAGCGGCGGGCGAATTGATAACGATGGTCGGCCGCCCGGTGTCGATCCCAGATCGGCGTTGCCCATCAGCGCGGCATCACTGCCACCGTCGCTGTGTTTGAGGTCGAAGCCGCCGTCTGGCTCGGGTGGCGCATCGTAGTTGAACGTCGCATCATCAGGCGGCAAGAACCCGATCGATGTATCCGAGCACGCAGCGATCGATACCAAAAACGCGAACACAGGCAGGCGTGTCATCACCACTCCTTATACAAGGGGCGAAGCCAGCCGCATTTTCGCACAGTTCGGCAAGAACATTCAAATTTGTAGGCGTTCACACCTTTCCCGCCCGTGCACCCTGAGCGCAGCGCAGCGAAGTCGAAGGGCGAAAGCAATCGAAGTTTGCCCTTCGACAGGCTCAGGGCGAGCGGAGTGGGGGGGCGTGAACGGTTGCCAAATTTTGTGTTACAAGGTCGCGGTCATGCGCTTGCGCCTAGACATCGAATACGACGGCACCGACTTTTGTGGCTGGCAAAGACAAGAAAATGGCCCGACGGTGCAAGCGGCGATCGAAGCGGCGCTAAGCGAGATGATCGGCGTGCCGATCGGTATCCGCGGCGCTGGACGCACCGATGCTGGCGTCCACGCGCTTGGCCAAGTCGCGCACTTTGACAGCGACACCGACATTCCTTTGCGCGGCCTGCGGCTCGGGATCAATGGCGCTTTGCCCGCCTCGATCTCGATTCGGCGGGTCACCCGCGTCGATGAACATTTCGACGCGCGGCGATCGGCCATCTCCAAACTCTATCGTTATCAAATCTGGAACGGTGAAAGCCGTGCTCCCATGTTCGATCGATTCACTTGGCAAATGCGGCGCCAGCTCGACGTTGTCACCATGCGCAACGCCGCTCAAGTCTTCATCGGGCGACACGATTTTTCGGCGTTTCGTGCCGCCGATTGCGAGCGGCCGACGGCAGTGCGCACGCTGCGACGCTTGGATGTGTTGCGTCAGGGAAATCTGGTGATTTTCGAGGTCGAAGCGGACGCTTTTCTCAAGAACATGGTCCGCATTCTGTGCGGCACGCTGGTGGAAGTCGGCTGCGGAAAATTTTCTCCGAGCGAAGTTGAGCGTATTCTACTGAGCAGGAATCGTTCGCAAGCGGGGCAAACCGCTCCGGCATGTGGTCTGTCGTTGGTGCACGTGAACTACTAATGAACCTGCGCAAAACATATTTCATCCTGCCCAACCTGTTCACGCTGGCGAGCGTCTTTTGCGGCTTTTTTGCGATCACTCTGTGTGCCGCCGATCGGCCATCGATCGATCTCCTCTACCAGGCAGCGCTGGCGATCACCTTCGCCTTTTTTTTCGATCTCGCCGATGGTCGCGTCGCGCGTCTCACCCGCACGCAATCCAATCTCGGCATGGAGCTCGACTCACTCGCCGACGTCATCAGCTTCGGCGTCGCACCAGCCCTTCTTGTCTACAAGTGGGGCTTGCAAAATATCCGCGTCGCCGGTGTGTTCATCTCCTTTCTTTATTGCGCCGCGGCTGCGCTGAGGCTGGCCCGCTTCAACGTGCTTTCGCTCGAGCGTGGCAGCGAGAAGCCGAGCAAGTACATTCTCGGATTGCCGGTGCCAGCCGCCGCCTCTATCCTGGTCGCGTTGGTGGTGCTCAACCACCAGATGCACGGCAGCTATTTGCACGCAGCGCAGGCTTCACTGGCGTTGCTTCTGGTGGTGCTCTCCTACTTGATGGTGAGCCGAGTTCGATTTCGCTCGTTCAAAGATGTCCGCCCTTCGCGCCGCGCGGTGACGGCTGGAGTCGGTGTGTTGGCTTTTTTCGGCGTGATGTGGCGGCTGAAGATGCACTCAGCATTTACCTATGTAATCTTGATGGGACTCTATTTGGTGCTCGGTCTCAGTGAAGAGATCCTGTTCTTTCGTCGTCGCCACGAAGAGGAAAACGAAGCCCGAGCGCCTTCCTCTACCGCGCTGCCCTCCGAAGGCGGCGCGCGCAGCGACGAAGAGGTGCTCGAAGAGCTCGGCGCGTTCGACGAAAACACCGGCGAACACAAAGTGCCAAAATAGAAAAATAGAAAAATAAAATTTTTCTCGATCGATTCTGATCCCGCTCTTCGCGTGCAAAAGACAGCCAATTTGTAGGTCGCTCAGCGGAGGGTATCTCCTGCGACGGTGAGGCCGCTGGCGTCCTCCCTCAGGAAATTGGTGCCGCTCGGCAGGAGCAGATTCTCACCGCCGCCCGCGCAGTCGGTCGCGCTTTCTTCTTGCTGATATGCGATGTCGGAGCCGAGTTCGATCATGCAGCGATTGTTCGACGCGACATCTCCATAGCACGACAGCTCGAGGTGGAGCCCGCGCGGCGTCGTCAACTTCATTTCCCTCGGGGGAAATACCGGATCCACGCGCCAGTATTTCTCAGCACGAGCGGCGCGCAGACGTCCTGCGATTTCTCTGACCCGCGTAGAGCAGCGTCCGCCAGCGCAGACACGGTCGATCAGTGCGAGCGCGTCCCTCAAGAGTGCCCTACTGCGTACCACGGGCGCTTGCCCTTCACGGGCCTTGAACTTGTCTGGGCAGTCCCGGCCGCGAACCCCAGAAGGAGCGCCACCAGATCGCGGGTAGTGAGCCTTTACGTTGCAGCGCTGCGGCGCAGTGCTGTCGCAGTTCCAAGCGAGAGACCCGGTCGCGTTGCCACCGCACAGCAGCGTCAGCGAGCCTTGCGGTGGAGTCAGATGGCGCCACGCCAGCCAGCTCGGCCGATCTGTGGCGATCTTGGCATCGATTTCTCGCCGCGTAGCCGGTTGCCCTGACGGGCGGTCAGAAACAATTCGGCGCTCGCCACTTTCGGTCAGCCACTTGAGTTCGTCGCCGCCAGATGTCTCCGCGGTTATGTGCGAGAACGTGGCGCACGGTAGAACTGCGGGCCAACGAGTCTGTGTTTGATTCTCGCGACGCTTCATTTCGGCGAGCGTGTCGGCTCGTGCGTTCGCCTCAGTTCGGATGGCTTCGACCGATGCGGCCGCGGCACAGCGCCAATGCAGGATGCGCGACTCGCCATGACCCGAACTCGTCGCGTACAGCGACTTGCCGGTCCATCGTAAATGGAACGGCGTCGACTCGCGAAGCTCGAGTACGCCGGACAGCGGCACGCACGCGGGTCGGTCAAGAGGCTTCGCCGAGGCGTCCAGACGATGCACACACACTTTGTCATGATCATCAGCATGCTCGCGCGTCACCAACGTAAGGCCATTTGCGCCGACGCTCGCAGCGATCGGCCACAACGGCGGCATCTTGATGTTCGGAAGTCGCGAACCATCGGCGGCGAAGCGCAGAATGCTTCCGCTCGACACGACGTAGATTTGATCGTCGATCATTCCAATGGCCTCGAGGGTGGTGCCATCTCCCTCGTGCTCGATCTCGACGCCAGTTGAGATCCAGCTCACCTGGTGATCGGCGATTCGCGCCAGGCGCACCTT
Source organism: Myxococcales bacterium (assembly GCA_023248835.1). Taxonomy (GTDB): domain Bacteria; phylum Myxococcota_A; class Polyangia; order Palsa-1104; family Palsa-1104; genus JAHFDU01. The sequence goes on from JAHFDU010000073.1 coordinate 5,755, forward strand.
GTCACCCTCGATCCATGCGACGACGAACCCATTGGGCGACGCGGCCGCGACGGGATCGGCGGCAATCTCTGGCAACGAACTGAGCGTCCACGTCGCGCCCGCAGTCCCCTTGGAGTCGATTTCTCGTGCTAGCAGGAGGCGTTGTTCAGCAACCCAGACCACAAGAGCGCCATCCGCACCGGCCACCGTGGCCACATCATAGACTTCGGCAAGCCCGTCGGAAATTTGGATTTCACCACCAGCGCTTGCCTCCCCGAGGAAGCGTGCCCGAACATCCCGTCCGGCGGCGTTTACCAAGAGAACGCGACCATCGGAAAACGTCGCTAGATCGAAGCCGGTAGATGCGGACAGGAGTTTGCTCTCAGAACCTACAGGCAGCTGACCGTGCATCTTCCGAACGAACAACTCTGGCACCTCGTTCGGGTGGTGAATATTTCGCCAATCGGGCCAAGCGGTCCACAGGTCGCCATTTTGCGCCGTGATCACAGGAGTGCCTGCGTTTGCTTGCTTCGTCGACGGCGGGGGCACCGCAAAGTCAAACGCGACCCCAGCGCAGCTTGTATCCGAGATCGGTGGTGGCGACGCATCCGCGCATTTCGCGACAACAGGTCCCGCTAGCGGGAAGGTTGGGACCGTGCCTCCACATCCAACCGGCGCAATGAAAAGTTCGTCACGTGCATGGCGACGGTCCATCCAGAGGAGCAGCGCGCCGCTCTCCGTTGCGATAAAATGAGCGCCCCCACCGCCTTGCGGAAGGAGCTTCACGGCTGAGCCGACTGAGCGACCATCCTTCTCGAGGAGCTGCGCAAAGCCTTCGTAGCCCCAGATGACTGCAGCGCGGTCACCGAGACGGCCCAGCGCAAGTCGTGCATGTCTGTGGAAGAGGCGGCGCCAGGAATTGGTTGTGCCTTCCCGATTGGCCTGCCCAGCCGATCGAACTGGCGAACGACGATGCGGCTCGCCATCGGCTGACCAGCGACAGGCCTATTTTCAACCAACGCCACGAGCATGGCGTCACCGACCAACATTGACCGCGGTTCGTCCCAAACTCCCGGGTCGGTGATAGGTCGTGGCGGCTCCACTTTTCTGCCATCCGCCGTCAGGCGAGCAAGCCAAACATGTTTTCTTTCGCCCTCGGTCTCAAACGTAAGCCACGGCGAGCCGTCTGGTCCCGGACGTTCGCTCGGACGCCCTGTTAGGCAATGTGGATAGGTGGAAATTGGCTCTGATGGCCGAGCTTCGGGCGTCAAAATGGTCCGCTCAAGCTGGCACGAACCGTCCTTGATCGTCCTTTCGGTCAGCGCGACAGCCTGTCCGCCATGCGCTACAAGGCGCAGCTCTCCCTCTACGGGGAGCGACACGACCTCACCGAGGTGGCCATCCACACCAACACGACGCCCAAGCAACCTATGCGATTCATCTTCTTGCCAAGCGACGAAGAACCCGCCTTCCACTGCAACAACCTGGGGCACAAGGTGACCACCCTGCGGCGGCGAGATATTCAGCATCGGCCCGAGCGAGGTGACGCGAACGTCGTACAATCGTCCACCAATGGCCCAGCGTTCGTTAATCCCCCGCCGATAGTATTGGTAGACGATGAGTGCCTTTCCATCTGCGTATGCGCCGTCGAAAAGGAGGACGGTGGCGATATCAGATGTCACGGAGCTTGCGTCTGCACCGAAGCCGAGGCTGCATACAGACTGATCCCGGGGCATCCTCGGCACACGCGCTTCAGTCATCAGCGGCGGGTGACTGCAAGCGAGGCAAGAGACGGCTAGCAAGAGCAGGGCGCGCATGTTGGTCCGTACTCAATGCCAAATCCCAGCGGCAAGCAAGTGCTGTCGGCCCTGGCGGCCCTCGAGCCAATTCAACAAGGCCACTGGAGATCGCGGCCGCGGCCGTGGCACTGGCTGACCGCTCCATTTGATCTCGCCGACCAAAGCGCGACGGCGGGTGCTGTCGAACAAGACCACGTCGTACTCTGCAGTCGGACTCCAGATTAGATGTACTATAAATATGAGATTCTGTTTACAACTTAATAGATCAAGCCAATGGAATTTTTTCGATCTATCATCCGCCCATGCCCACCTTTGAGTTCCTCTACGATTTCTCGTCACCCTACAGCTACCTGGCGGCGACGCAGGTCGAGGCGCTGGCGCAGCGAACCGGCGCGCAAGTGGTTTACCGACCGATCGTACTCGGCGGATTGTTCAAAGCGATCGGCAGCGGACCGCCGATGAAAAACAGCGTCAAGAATGTTTGGATGGGTAAAGATCTGCAGAGATGGGCGGAGCTCTATGGCGTTCCGTTTCGATTCTCGCCCCACTTTCCGCTCAACACCATCGCTGCGATGCGTTTGGTGTTAGTCGACGAAAAGCACGCCGCGCAAGTGACCAAAGAGGCCTACTCTGCGATGTGGTCCGAAGGACTCAATCTTTCTGAACCACAGGTGATATCAACCATCGCTGCGCGCGCTGGCCTCGACGCCAAAAGCGCCATGGCAGCGATCGAAAACCAAGCCATCAAAGATCGGTTACGCGCCAATACCGATGACGCCATCGCTCGGGGCGTTTTTGGCGCTCCCACTTTTTTCGTCGGTGACGAAATGCACTGGGGCAACGATCGATTGCAATTTGTCGAAAGCGCGCTTCGCCGCATCGCCTAATCGCGGCAAAATAAGCAGGTCAGGGCGGACACGACTGGAGTTCGCTTTCCGCCGGCGGGCCGACTCTTCTTTCCGTCTGGGGCACCGATGCCAACCACGTGTGGATGGGAGGTTCCCATGGCGTAATCGTGCGACGCGTTTTTCAGTAAGGCTATAAAATCAGATTTTCCACCACGCGCTCGAGCGACTCCAAGTTGTTCACGGTCTCGACGCGATCGCAAAATGGTTCGTACAGTCGCATCGCAGAATCACCGAACGTCCACGCCGCCGGCGACTCGGGATTGAGCCACAGCACCCGGTGCGCGCGCTCGGCGACTTTTTCCAGCGCCCACACCTCGGGCGGATTGTAGTTGTTGCGCCCGTCGCCGATCACCACCACCGTGGTGCGCGAAGTCACTGCGTCGAGGTGACGATCGGCAAACAGCCGGAAAGCGCGACCAAAGTTGGAGTTGGCGTAGACATTGACCACGGCGCCGCTGTAGGCCAGGTCGACGGCATGCCCGAGCTCATGCTGACGAAACAGATCGCTGCACTCGCCGATGTCGGAGACAAAAACGAACGACCGCACCTTGGAAAACTGCTCCTGCAATGTAAACGCCAGCTGGAGCATGAAGCGCGAGACATGGCGTACCGAATCGGAGATGTCGCACAGAATCACCAGCCGCGGTTTCTCGAGTCGACGGTGGCGATAGTAGAGCGCAAACGGCACGCCACCGGACGACATCGCTTTGCGTAGGGTTCGCCGCGCGTCGAGGCGACCGCGCCGCATGCGCTTGTGTTTTGTAGCGTTGAGATCGCGCAGCTTGCGGCCGAGCCGGACCACTTCGCCGCGGAGTCGCTGCAAGTCGAGATCGCTCATCGCCGAAAACGGCTTTTGCGAGAGCAGATCGGTACGCATTTTTTCGGTAAAGCGCAGATTGCGCTGCTGGAACTCTTCTTCGACGTGGCGCCGCGCCTGCGCCTTTAAGCGATCAAGTTCAGCGCGTACCAGTCGCCCAATCTCTTGCGCGCGTTCGGCGCCGAGCTTTTGCCCGAGCCTCGCCTCGAGCTGTGCGACATCGTCGAACGCCTGACGAAAGCCGAGTTCGGAAACCAGCTGCTGGGCAAAAAACCCAATCTGCAGCGGGCTCTGCAAGCGATCAAAATCGATCTTCACACCGGTAAGACGCAACAAGCTCTCGATCGAACCGCGCCGCATGCCAAGGCCCATGCGCAACAGCGGCCCCATGCGCGCGCCTTCGTCAGCTAGGTTGGCGAGGATGTGCTCAAGCTCTTCGTCGCTGATTCCGTTTTTCTTGAGCTCCGCCACCAGCGGCGATGGGTCTTCGCCGAAAAAATCGCGACCGCGAAAAAAAAACAGATCGAACAGCTCCTCGACGATCTCGAGATCGCTGCGTCGCTTGCAGAGCGCCGCGAGCAGGACATTGCGCAAGGTTTCGCGCTCCTGCAGCCCAGTCGCTTCGACCGCGCGCAGGGTATCGAGCAGCTCTGCCGTCGACACTCGCATCCCGTTCTTGCGACACAGGCCGACAAATTCGTGCAGGCGCGCGAGCATCTCGCCATTGTATCAGCAACTACTGGGCTTCAATCATGTCGGCGAAGCGGCGAAACAGATAGTTGGAATCGTGCGGACCGGGTGACGCTTCAGGATGGTATTGCACCGAGAAGGCGGGACGATCGGCAAGCCGCATGCCTTCGACCGTCTGATCGTTGAGATTGATGTGCGAGAGCTCGGCTTTGCCACCAAGCGAATCGATGTCGACTGCATAGCCGTGGTTCTGCGAGGTGATCTCGACTTTGTGAGTTTGCAAATCGAGCACCGGCTGGTTGGCGCCGTGATGACCAAATTTCAATTTATAGGTGCGGCCGCCGAGAGCAAGTCCCATGATCTGGTGGCCGAGACAGATGCCAAACATCGGCGTCTTCGACGCCAGCAGCTGGCGACAAGATTCGGCAGCATAGGTGACGGTGGCTGGATCACCCGGGCCGTTCGACAAAAAAATTCCGTCCGGTCGCAAGCGCATCACCTCGTCGGCAGTTGTATTGGCCGGCACCACGGTGACGCGAAAGCCAACGTCGACGAGCTGGCGCAAGATATTTCGCTTGGCGCCGAAATCAAACGCAACAATGTGGTGCCGGGCTTTCACTCGGCGTGCGCGCCAGCTGCCTTCGCTCCATTCGTGTGTACGCGTGCAGGTGACCTCTTTGACCAGATCACGTCCATCGAGCGTCGGCGATTTTTTCACTCGTTCGACCAGCTCGTGGTCAGAAACTTTGTTCGCCGCGGCAGCTGACACCAATCCGCGCATGGCGCCTGCCTGCCGCAAGCGGCGCGTGATGAAGCGAGTGTCGACACCAGAAATGCCGGGCACCGATGCTGCTTCAAGCGCACTGGCAAGCGATCTCTCACTGCGCCACGACGACGCCATCCGCGACAGATCGCGCACCACCAGCCCAGCGCAGCGCGGCGCCACCGACTCCATGTCCTCTTCGTTCCAGCCGGTGTTGCCGATCTGCGGCGCAGTCATCACCGCGATCTGGCCACCATAGGAGGGATCGGTCACCACTTCTTGATAGCCAGTGAGAGCCGTATTGAAAATCACTTCACCGTAGCCGTCGCCACGCGCCCCGAAGGCTTCGCCGTGGACAACCGTGCCATCTTCAAGCGCCAATCGCGCCAACTCTCTCACTCTGACTCCCGGTGAACGATATTGCCACCGACGACGGTGTACGCCACCGCGCCGCGCAGCGTCTGTCCCCAAAACGGCGAATTGCGCGACTTGGAATGGCTGCGCGAAAAGGTTCGCTCTTGTGTAAGGTCGAGCACCACCACATCGGCAGGCGCTCCGATCGCCAGCGTGCCGGCGCCGAGCTCGAAAACTCGCGCTGGCGCGTAGGTCAGTTTGCCTAGCAGCGCCGACAATGACAGCACGCCTTCATCCAGCAATCGCAAACAGAGCGCGAACGCAGTTTCAAGTCCGATCATGCCGAAGGACGCTTCGGCAAACTCCACCGCTTTGTCTTGGCTTGAGTGCGGTGCGTGATCGGTAGCGATACAATCGATGGTGCCGTCAGCAAGTCCAGCTTTCAGCGCGGCAATGTCGTCGGTAGTGCGCAACGGCGGCGCGCATTTGGCGTGAGTGTCGTAGTGTGCACACGCTGCGTCCGTCAGCGTCAGATGATGCGGCGTCACTTCGCATGTGACCGGCAATTTGCGCGCTTTGGCCTCGCGCAAGAGGCGCACCGACGCTGCGGTAGAAATATGCGCGACGTGATAACGCGCTCCGGTGAGTGCCACCAACTCCAGATCGCGAGCGACCATGGTTGACTCGGCTGCCGACGGTTGGCCGCGCAGGCCGATGCGCGTCGACACCGCGCCTTCGTTCATCAGGCCGCCTTGCGCCAAATCAAGATCTTCGGCGTGCTGCACCACCGGTAGTCCAAAAGTCCGCGCATACTCAAGCGCACGCCGCATCAGCGCGCCGTTCATCACCGGTTTGCCGTCGTCAGAAACCGCGACGATGCCAGCGTCTTTCATCTCGCCCATTTCGGCAAGCGATTCGCCTTTGAGGCCTTTGGAAATCGCTCCCACCGGTCGGACGTTTACACACGCAGCCTCGCGCGCGCGACGCACGATCAATTCAGTCACGGCGCGATTGTCGTTGGGCGGCTCGGTGTTGGGCATGCAGCAGATGGTGGTAAAGCCTCCCGCCGCGGCCGCGCGGGCGCCCGATGCGATGTCTTCTTTGTATTCATGGCCAGGCTCGCGTAGATGGACGTGCAAATCGACAAACCCGGGCGCGACAATCTTGCCACTGCAGTCGATCACTTCGGCGGTCGCTTTGGTGGCACCAATCGAAGCGATCTTACCGTCGACAATCACCAAGTCGGAAATCTCGTCGAGCTTTCGGCTGGGATCGATGACCCGACCGCCACGCAGGACCAATGTTGGGAAAGCCACGGCAGTGGTTTATCAAGAAATGTAGCGCCTGTCAGCCACTATCCAGGGGCGCCCGAAAGGCCGGGCGTCGCCGACAGCTCATAGCCTCCTACGGCTCGGGGGCCGCTTCAAGAAGCCAGAAACTGTTTTGGTTCACAGTCGAGAGTCAAGAGTCGAGAGTTTCGGACACGGAAGACGCCGGAAATTCAGTCGAGGGCCATGGTTGGAGACGCACTCGAGGGTAGTTTCTGAGCAGCCGACAGCCTACAGTTTCGGATTCATTCATGAAACCACCTACTCTAGTCCTCCTTTCAAGAGCGAATTTACGGGAGGGTCAACGCGATTTTGCGATTTTTCTCCACTGTCAGCTGTCAGCTGTCGGCTATCGGCGGTGGTAAGAATCGCGAAGCGCGAATCGACGCGGACCTTCGAGCACCTTGAGCCACTACCTATCCGCCAAATTTCAACAAAAATTCGGGGTTGATCACCTTGAAACTCAAGCGCCCGACATCACGATCGCGCATTTCGGTAAGCGGCCGGAACACGAAACCTTCGGCCCACTCCGCCGGATTGAGTTGCGACTTGGCAGTTGCCAGACCGACCATCTCGTCGACCGTCGGCTTAAGCTTGAATTGGGTCTCCAAAATCGGCACCGTCGGTAGATCAAGCGTACGACAAAGGTCAATCAGCTCTGCGAACGGCAAGTGTTGGTGCTTGTCGATGTCAAAAATGTTGAACACCGCAAGTCGTTGATCTGAACACTTGAGCGGATTGCCCTGAATCCCAGCGCCAAAAAGTTCTCCCTGAATCGCCAAGTGGCGCCGCGTGCGTAAGAGTTTAGCTGGGATCTCCAAATCGCGCGCCATTTTCCACAGCGTATTGTCTGCCGATTCAACCAGTTCGAAGTTGCGCGAGCAGACGCCAAACTGATCGTCTTTGTAATAATAGGTAACACTCGAGCCATCGATTTTCTCGCTGCGATAGAAATGAACCTCTCCGTAGCGCTGCAAAATCTCGGGCAACGCCTGCAGTCGAATCT
>JAHFDU010000074.1 GCA_023248835.1 Myxococcales bacterium
GCTGGGTAATGCCAAGAACAAAGACCAATTGATCTTGTTGGCGACGCAGCTGCGCGAGCGCGACGAGGAGCCGGGCCCAGGCGATCTGCATTCGATTGGCACCGTCGGTATGATTCTGCGCACCCGCAAATTGTCCGACGGGCGGCTCAAACTGTTGGTGCAGGGACTGATGCGAGCGCGGGTTGGCAAACCGGTCAAGAAAGGTTCGCCAGAGGTGCGGCTGGAGCGGCTGCCCGATGTCAGTGACGGCGACAGCGAAACCACTTCCACCGCGACCGCGCTGGTGCGTTCGGTCAAAGAGGATCTGCAGCGCTACGCCGACGGTGGAAAAACGCTTTCGACCGAATTGACGTTGGTGTTGTCGAGCGTCGAGGAGCCGGGACGGTTGGCCGACCTGGTGGTGGCCAATTTGCCGGTCAAAGTGGTCGACGGACAACCGCTGCTCGAAACGCTCGATCCGGTGGCGCGTTTGCAAAAAGTGTCGGTCTTGCTCAAAAAAGAGATCGAGATTTTGACGCTGCAGGCCTCGATTCAGACCCGTGCTCGCGAGGAGATGTCAAAATCGCAGCGCGAATATTTTTTGCGCGAGCAGCTGCGCCAAATTCAGAGCGAACTCGGCGGTGACAAGCCCGGCGGCAACAGCGAAAACTTGCGCGCACGGTTGCGCGAGGCGCGCCTGCCCGATGAAGCGCGGCTCGAGGCCGAACGGCAGTTGACCCAGCTTGAGCAGACAAGTTCGGGCGGCGTCGAGGCCAGCGTCATTCGTAGCTATCTCGAGTGGCTGATCGAAGTGCCGTGGTGGAAAAAAAGCGACGGCCATTTCGATTTGCCTCTGGCGCGCCGCATCCTCGACGAGGATCACTTTGGTCTCGAAGATGTCAAAGATCGAATTCTCGAGCACCTCGGCGTGCTCAAGCTCACCGAGCAGCGTAAAGGCGGTAGCAAGCCGAGCACGATCCTCTGTTTCGTCGGTCCGCCTGGAGTCGGCAAGACGTCGCTCGGCCGCTCTATAGCGCGCGCACTGGGTCGAAAATTTGTTCGCATGTCGCTCGGCGGCATGCGCGATGAGGCGGAGATTCGCGGCCACCGTCGCACCTACGTCGGCTCGATGCCGGGTCGTGTCATCCAGGGCATGCGACAGGCGCAAACCACCAACCCGGTTTTTATGCTCGACGAGATCGACAAAGTTGGCGCCGATTTTCGCGGCGATCCCGCATCAGCGCTCTTGGAGGTGCTCGATCCCGAGCAGAATTGCGCTTTTCGCGATCACTACCTCGGAGTGGGTTACGATCTGTCGCAAGTATTGTTCGTCACCACCGCCAACAACGCCGACACCATTCCGCGGCCGCTGCTTGATCGCATGGAGCTGATTTGCATTTCCGGCTACGACGACGATCAAAAGGTCGAGATCGCGCGTCGCCACGTCGTGCCGCGCCAGATTGAAGCTGCCGGGCTCGAGGGCACCAAAGTGAGTTTTCCCGACGAGGCGCTGCGTGCGATCGTGGTGGAGTACACGCGTGAAGCGGGTTTGCGCGAACTCGAGCGTCAAGTCGCACAGGTTTGCCGCAAGCTGGCGCTTCGCGTCGTCGAGGGCAACGGCGACGCGGTCAGAACGTTTGAGATTTCGACGCTCGAGCTTGGCCAGTTTCTTGGCGCGCCGATGCCGCCGCCGCTCGGGATTACCGAGCACAATCCAATCGGCGTGGCACTCGGTCTGGCATGGACACCCTACGGCGGAGAAGTGCTGCCAGTCGAAGCGCAATGGATGGCCGGGCGCGGTTCGCTGATTCTCACCGGCCAGCTCGGCGAGGTCATGAAAGAATCGGCGATGACAGCACTTTCGTTTGCGCGCTCGCGCGCGGCGCAATGTGGCTTGCCGGCCAATTTCTACGCTGACCGCGAAGTCCACATCCACGTGCCGGCGGGTGCAGTGCCGAAGGATGGACCTTCGGCCGGCGTGACGATTGCGTGCGCCTTGATATCGCTGTTTTCTGATCGACCGCTGCGACCGCGCGTCGCGATGACCGGTGAACTGACGCTGCAAGGACGGGTGTTCCCCGTCGGTGGACTCAAGGAAAAACTGCTCGCTGCGGTGCGCAACGGGGTCGAGCGAGTGCTCATTCCAGACAAGAATGAAAGAGATCTGGACGATTTGCCGAAAAAAATCCGCGATCGTTTGGAAATACAGCTGGTCGCTACCATGGACGATGTATTGCGTTTGGCGCTCGACGAACCGGTGTTGCCAGCCGCCAGGCCGCTATCCAAAGCACAAGTAGCACACACGAGCTAATGGAGTCCTCCGGTAGCGACAACGTCGAGCCGGGCCTTGGTTTTCCAGGGGAGTTCGGCCTGCACGAGCTACTCGACGACGAGGCGCTCAGGCTCCTAGGCGATTGCGCCAAGGCACTCGGATTTGAAGTAGCGATTGTAGATCGGCACGGTACGCAGCTCCTCGGAGCTGCGCTTGGCAAAGCTCCAGCAGTGCCGATTTGTTTTGGTGCGGCTGAGCTCGGGCGCTTGACCCTGGGTCCACTGCCTAAAAAATCGAAGAGCCATACTGCTGCGCTGACCACGCAGATGTCGGTGCTGGTCGACGGACTGGTGCGTCAGGGCGCGATGCGAATCGTCGCCAATCGCGAGCTCACTGCAAAGAACCTGCGCCTCAAACAGGTGGTCGACAGGCTCGAGCAGGCGGACAGCGCCAAGTCGAAGTTTTTTGCCACCGTCTCGCACGAATTGCGCACGCCGCTGACGTCGGTCATTGGCTATTCCGAAATGCTGCTTGAGGGGCTGGCGGGGCAGCTCAATCCCGAGCAGCTTGATTACGTGCGCACAGTGATGGAAAAAGGCGACCAGCTGCTGCGCATCATCAACGGTATTCTCGATATTTCGCGAATGGAAGCGGGTCAGATGCAGTTTGAGCGCGTGCCGTTCGATCTGGACGAGGTGGTCGAGGTGGCGCTGGCGACGGTAGCACCGCACGCGCGGCGCAAGCAGATCGCGCTGTCGAAAAGTGTCGCCAAAGATTTGCCTACAGCGATCGGCGACCGTGATCGTACCCGGCAAGTGCTGCTCAACTTGCTCAACAACGCGGTCAAATTTACTCCCGAATCGGGCTCGGTGGTGGTGGCGGTCGCCGCTGGCGTCAAGTGCGTTCGCATCGACGTGCGCGACTCGGGCATCGGAATCGCACCAGAATTTCATCAGCGCATTTTTGAGCCATTTTTTCAGGTCGACAATTCGAGCACGCGAGAATATGGCGGTACCGGACTCGGGCTCAACATCGTCAAGCGATTCGTCGAAGCGCAGGGCGGAACGGTTGGCATCGAGAGCGAAGTCGGCAAGGGAGCGACGTTTTTTTTCACCCTGCCGGTGGCGCCCACCGGGCTTCTGCCGTGAGTGATTTTCTGCTTTCGCGGTTGGTGGCGATTGCCCTGTTGATTTTTGGATCGGCTTTCTTTTCGAGCGCCGAGATGGCGCTGTTTTCACTCTCGAGAGTGGCGCGTCAGGCGCTCGCCAGTCGGGGCGACGAAGGTTCGCGCCGGGTGCTGGCGCTTCTGTCGACACCGCGGCGGCTCATCGTCACCATCATTGTTTGCAACGAAGTCATCTGCATTGGTGCGGCTTCGATCGCGGCCGCGGTGGTCAAACAGGTCTGGCCGCAACGCCATGAGTGGGTGATGGTCACCATCGCGGCGACACTGACGCTGCCGGTGCTCATGCTGTTTGGCGAAATGGTACCCAAATCGATCGCGGTGCGTCTCGGTGAGCGCTGGGCGCGCGCAGTGTCGCGGCCGCTCGGCTGGATCGCGCTTTTGATCACGCCCGTGCGCGCCATTCTCCAGCTGCTGACCTGGGCGCTTGAAATTCTCGTCGGTGGCAAGACTTCGGCGCCGGAAAAGGGGGTGCGCGAAGCCGAGTTTCGCTCGCTGGTCGACGTTGGGTCAGAAGAGGGCGAGCTCGAGATCGCAGAGCGCCGTTTGATCCACAATGTGTTCGAATTTGGCGACACCACCGTCGGCAAAATCATGACACCGGCGGACAAGGTGTTTGCGCTTCCGTATGAGATGCCGCTCGGCCGCCTGGTCGAGGCGGTGACACAAGAGCGCTATTCGCGCGTGCCGATCTATCGCACTCAACCCGGCGCCATTCGTGGCAAGAAGACGGCGCCGCTCGACGTGATTGGGATTCTTCTTGCCAAAGACCTGGTCGGCTATCACTACACCCATCTTGAAGGTCACACGGTGCAGGATCTCTTGCATCCGGTGATGTTCGTGCCGCGTACCACCAAGTGCGATCAGCTGTTTCGCGAATTTCAGCGCAAGCGCACCCACATCGCTCTCGTCGTCGACGAATATGGTCGACTCGCTGGCCTAGTCACGATGGAGGACCTACTCGAGGAATTGTTCGGCGAAATCTCCGATGAGAAGGAGACGCGATCGTGATAGCCGTTGTTTTTGAAATTCGCGCGGGGTTCGGCCCGAGCCGGGCAACGCCCGAGTGCGAGGGCGAACCGCGGTGGGGGGAGGCTCATCGAGCTTTGCTCGATGAGGGGGTTCGGCCCGAGCCGGCGCGAATGCGCCTAGTGCGAGGGCGAACGGAAAGTCCCCCCCTTCATGACGAGAAGGAGACGCGATCGTGACCACTGCACTGCTGGTCGCTGCGGCCTGTCTATTGTTAGAAATGTTTTTTGCGTGCTCGGAGATTTCGATTATCTCCTGCGATCCGATCGCGCTGCGAAAAGAGGCAGATGAGGGCCATCGTACCGCGCGCCTGCTCGAGAGTTTCCTCGACAATAAGCAACGGTTTTTGGCAACGACGTTGTTTGGCACGCAGCTGTCGGTGGTGGTTTCGACCATCGTCATGACTTACGCACTACACCAATACTATCCAGCTCGCGCCGACCTCTATTTGATGATCGGACTGGCGCCGACGACGGTGATTTTCGGTGAGGTTTTTCCCAAGACGCTGGGCCGGCAGCACGCCGACAGAATGGCTCACTTCTTGGTGTTCCCGCTGTGGCTGGCTTCGACCGTGTTTGCACCGCTACTCTGGTTGTTCACCACCGTGACTTCGCGGCTGATTGCAGCGTTTGGAATTCCTGAGCGCAAACTGGTTACTCGCGAAGAGCTCGAACTGTTGCTGCAGCGACCGGTGGAGAGCGGCAAAGGTCGTGGTGAAATTACCGAGGGCGAGCGCAAGATGATCTCGCGCATTTTTGAATTTACCGACAAGACGCTGGGAGATGTGATGGTGCCGCTCTCCGACGTGGTGGCGCTCAGCGAGGACACCACGTTGGCAGAAGCCGCGCGCGAAGTCGAAGACAAGCAGTACACGCGCTATCCCGTCTATCGCGAGCGCATCGATCGCATCGTCGGCACCGTGCACGCGTTTGACATCCTCAAGGCGCAGCGCTCGGATCAGTCACTCGGCACGCTCTGCCGCGCGCCGCTGTTTGTCCCGCGCAGCCAGCCCGCCGTCGACCTGCTGGTCGAACTTCAGCGGGCGCACCAGGGCATGGCTATTGTGGTCGACGAATACGGTGGTGCCGTGGGCCTGTGCACGGTCGAGGACATCCTCGAAGAGATCGTCGGTGACATCGACGACGAGCATGACGAGTCTTCGCCGGCGATGCGCAAACTCGACGAAGGATTGTGGCGAGTGGCGGCGCGCTTGCGAGTCAGCGAGGTCAATCAGAAGCTGCGTCTGGATCTGCCCGAGGGCGAAGAGTACGAGACGGTGGCCGGGCTGCTACTCGATCGACTCAAGCACATTCCACGCGAAAACGAGTCAGTGCGGGTCGGCAATGTTGTTATCAAGGTGACGCGGGCGTCGGAGCGCGCAGTGGAAGAGGTCGAGCTGCGCGTGACCAAACGGCGAGGATAGAACCAGCGATCCCGCTTCCAAGGGCTGGTCGGCGCGCTCTGTTGGCGATAGCAGCTACCCCTTCAATCGAAAATGCCAATTGTGTTTACTGTACGCCGTCGGCGTTGTCAGGGCTTGTGGCTCTTCATTCCACCTGCGACTAAGGCTACGGTGATAAGTCCCGCTCCGATCATGATCGCACCCGTAACGAAACCCAAACCTGCACCAATCACCTCCACTTGGCTGGATGACCAGATGAAAAAGGAGCAGAGAACCATTCCGATCAGGCCAACCAGCATTACGATGATCGACAAAATAACGACAAATCCCGCCGCTGCCTTTCGCTGATCAATCTCCATTGAATCTCCTTTCACCGGAAAACTCTCGCTCGGCTTAGTGAGCTTGTCGGATGCGCCTACTTTAGCCCATTTTGGATTGCCGTGGTGGCACCGACTGTGGTCACTACGCGAGCGCCAATCTCATTGCCGCGCCTACAACCTTTGGTCAGATCGGTTGCTGTAAGATCGATCGGTCGATTCAAACTCGGGAACTTTTCGGGCAGGCGGTTGTCTAACCGGAAAGATCTTTTTTGTCGCCAACCCGTTTGAACCAAATGAGGTGACCTATGAGACTATTTTCTGGAGCGCTGCTCCTGCTGGTGACGCTCGGTCAAAATGCGCTGGCAGCACCGAGCGCGGCTTGCAGCCGGCTGATGAAGTTCGACTCTTCGCTCAAGCGCTTTGGTATTGCACCGTCGTGTGCGCAAAAGTCTTCGGCCGCATGCGAATCGGCCTGCCAAACCGCGCTGGCAAGTCGAGAGCAAAAGAAAAAGGAAGCTAAGAAGGTCATCGCCAAGCCCGCGCCACCTGCGGCCGCACATTACGATTATGACGATGAGCCCTTGGCCGGCGCGGGGGGCGGTGGCAGGTCGTTGGGCAAGATGGGTATGATGCCGATGTTGGCGCGACCAGCGGAGGAACACCAGGCCTGGCGCTACGTCGGGCCGATGAACACCGAGGCCTATTCGCATTCGGATGACAATCCGTTTCGCAGTGTGCAGGCGGCACCGCTGTCGACTTTTTCTGTCGACGTTGACACGGCATCCTACGCCAATGTGCGGCGCTTTTTGCGCGAGGGAAACTTGCCGCCGGCCGACGCGGTGCGCGTCGAAGAGCTGATCAACTATTTTCCCTATGACGATGTGGCGCCGACGGACAGGCCGTTTGCCACCCGGGTCGAAGTGGCGCAGTGCCCGTGGGCACCGGCGCACCGCCTGATGCGCATCGGCATCAAGGCGCGTGAGATCGATGCGGCGCATCGCCCGCCGAGTAGTTTGACGTTTCTGATCGATGTTTCTGGATCGATGCAGCCCGATGAACGCTTGCCACTGCTCAAACGAGCGCTGGCAATGTTGGTACGATCGCTTGACGAGCGTGATCGCGTCGCGATGGTGGTCTACGCTGGCTCGTCGGGAGTAGTACTGCCGGTAACGCGCGGCGATGAGCAGGAAAAGATTCTCAGCGCGCTCGAGCGTCTGGAAGCGGGTGGTTCGACCAATGGCGCAGTTGGGATTCAGCTCGCGTATCAACTGGCCACTGAGAACTTCATTCGCGGCGGGCAAAACCGCGTCATTTTAGCCACCGACGGCGATTTCAATGTCGGTGTCACCGACGAGGGATCGCTGACTCGCTTAATTGAGGAGAAACGCCAGCACGGTGTCCATCTGACCGTGCTCGGTTTTGGCATGGGCAATCTCAAGGATTCGACGATGGAAAAACTCGCTGATCGTGAGGATGGCAACTACGCCTACATCGACTCGCTTGAGGAGGGACGCAAAGTTTTGGTAGAGCAGATGACCGGAACGCTCATCACCGTCGCCAAGGACGTCAAGTTGCAGGTCGAATTCAATCCCGCCAAAGTCAGCGCCTATCGCCAAATTGGCTACGAGAACCGCCAGTTGCGCAACGAGGATTTCAACAACGACAAAGTCGATGCGGGTGACATCGGGGCCGGCCACGTCGTCACTGCGCTCTACGAACTCGTTCCGGTGGGTGTGGAACACAACGCTTCAAGCGTTGATTCGCTCAAGTACCAGACCCAGACGAAGCAAGTTGCGTCGTCCGAGCTGGCGACGGTAAAGATTCGTTTCAAATCGCCCCACGGCGATCAAAAAAGTGATCTGCTTTCATTTCCGGTGAGTGACAGTGAACGCACGGTTGCTGCGGCATCGACCGACCTGAAGTTCCAAGCGGCGGTCGCCGAATTCGGCATGCTGCTGCGCGGATCCAAAGAGCGGGGCAGCGCGAACTACGCCGCGGTTCTCGAGCTTGGTCGCTCCGGTCGCGGCGAAGATCGCCACGGTTATCGCGCCGAGTTTAGCAAACTGGCTGAATTGGCCAAACAGCTCAGCTCCGCCCAGGCGCAAATAGCGCATTAGATTAACCGTTCACGCCCCCACGCTCCGCTCGCCCTGAGCTTGTCGAAGGGCAGACTCGACTTGTTCTCGCCCGTCGACTTCGCTGCGCTGCGCTCAGGGTGCACGGACAGGGGAGGGTGAGCGCTAACCGTTAGATTATCGATACTGGCGACAAAAGCATGAAAATAGTCATTGATTAATACAATGATAAAATTGTAAAATATTGGCATGGGTTCTGTGTCTATCAGTTCCCAGCCCGGGGGGAGAGTACTCATCTATTTGGCGGACCTGACCCACACCGGTCCGGTTTTATCGTCGAATTACTTTCCGCTCGCGCCGGGACTCTTGGCTGCGTATCTGCTCAAACACGTCGCCGACGAGGTGGAGATCGAGCTATTCAAGTATCCTCAGGATCTGACCCGCGCGCTCGAGCATCGCACGCCAACGATTCTAGGATTTTCAAACTACTCCTGGAACTGTGACATCTCCTATCAGTTTGCGACGAGAGTAAAACAGCGGCACCCGCAGACGACCATCGTCTTCGGCGGGCCGAACTACGACTTGTGCCCGGAGGAGATCGCCGATTTCTGGCAGCGCTACCCCAATATCGATTTTCACGTAGTTCGCGAGGGCGAAGAGGCGATGCTGAGCCTCTATCGATTGCTGCAGGCGCACAACTTTGATGCCGCCGCACTCAAGTGTTCTGGCGTCGAGGTTCCAAGTTGCCACTTTGTTCGAGGCGATCGCGTCATCGAAGAAAAATTGCTGCCGCGGCTAAAAGAGCTCGAGTCGATCGGGTCGCCCTATCTGCTCGGCCTCCTCGACAAGTTCTTCGACAACGTGCTGACGCCGACCATTCACACCACGCGTGGCTGCCCGTTTGAATGCACCTTTTGCACCGAGGGCGACAAGTACTACACCAAAGTTGCCAACCGCAGCGCGTTGTCAGAGGAGCTTGAATACATCGCCAAGCGAATCGGCACGGTGCAGGACCTTTGCATCAGCGATGCCAATTTCGGCATGTTCAAGCAGGACCAAGAGAAGGCCGAAGCGATCGCGGCGGTGCAAAAGACTTACGGCTGGCCGCGGCACATCATCGTCAACACCGGCAAGAATCAAAAAGAGCGCGTGGTGTCGGTGGCCAAGATTCTCGGCGGCGCGATGCGTGTCGGCGCCTCCTTGCAATCGACCAGCGAGATCGTACTCAAAAACGTTGCGCGCACCAATATCTCGCTCGAAGCACTTCATCAGATGGCGTCCGACAAAGCGGCCAGCAAAGATGGCACTTTTACCGAGCTGATTCTCGGACTGCCCGGTGACACTGCAGCGGCGCATGCCGAAAGCTTGCGCTACACCGTCGAGGCCGGTTTCGGGACGATTCGTATGTACCAGGCGATCATGCTGCCGCAGACCGAGCTCTATTCGCGAACCACGCGAAAGCAGTATGGCCTCGAGACCCTGTTTCGCATCATGCCGCGATCGTTTGGCAAGTACGACCTGTATGGCGTCCCGTTTTGCAGCGCTGAAGCCGAGGAGATCGTCGTCGGCAACAATACGCTCAGCCGCGAGGACTACCTCGACAGTCGTGAGCTCGATTTGTCCGTCGAGATTGTGCACAACGGTGAGGTGTTCTCGGAACTGGCCGGACTGTGCGCGGTACTTGGCGTGCCGTTTTTCAGCGTGCTCGAGCGATTCCACCATCGGCGGCGCGAATTTACGCCGGCGCTCAAGAAAGTCTACGATACCTTTCGCGTCGACAGCATGCGGCTGTGGCCGACGCGTGAGGCACTCGAGAGCGAGATTCGTTCCGATATCGACCGATTTCTTGGAATTTCGGAAGGCACCAACGAAATGGCCAAGGGCAAAGCGGTCGCGTTCTTTTCCTGTCTTCCCGATCTGCACGACGCCATTTATGGAGAGGCCAAAGCCGCGCTGGCAGATCGCGATCTGCTCGTTCCCGCCATCGATCGCTACCTCGACGAACTCAAGGCGTACAGTTTGGTGCGCAAAGTGAATCTAGTGTCCGCCGATGATCCGGAGGAAATGGCACTCCATTTTGACTTCAAGGCGATCGCAGAGCAGCGCTATCGGGTGGAGCCCAACTTGTTTTATTCGGAGACGCCGCGTCGGTTTCGTTTTTACCACAGCGACAAACAGCATCAGATGATCGATGGCTACATCAAGCAGTACGGTTTGACCGTCGACGGTCTCGGCCGCATCTTGATGCGCGCGCCGATTCGATTCCTTTTTCGTGAGTTTCTCGATCAGGTGGTGAAATAATGGATCTCGGTATTCGCAATCGGCGCGTTCTGGTTACCGGTGCAAGCCAGGGCGTCGGGCGTTCAATAGCGCTGGCTTTCGCACGCGAAGGCGCACGAGTGACCGTGCTGTCCCGTCGCGGCGATGAGCTGGCTTCAGTGGTTGCGGAAATGGGCGGCGAAAAAAACGGCCATCTTGCACTTGCCGTGGACTTGATGCAGTCCGAAGCCCCGACACGGGCGCTGCGCTCGGTAGGACTCGAAAAAGATCCGTTTTCAATCGTAGTGCACAATCTTGGCGGCACACTCGGAGTAAAAAATCCGCTCTCGGCGGTTGCCGATTGGGCGCGCGTCTGGCAGTTCAACGTCGGTGTGGCCATCGAAATGAACGCGCTCTTGATTCCGCCGATGCAGGAAAAGCGTTGGGGACGAGTTGTGCACATTTCGTCGATTGCGGCGGAGACCGTGCGCGGTGCGCCACCGTACGCCGCCGCCAAAGCCTACTTGAACGCCTACATCAAAGGCCTCGGCCGTGGAGTCGCAGCGCAAGGCGTTGTGGTCAGCGGCATCCTTGCTGGCGCCTTCATTTCCGACGGCGGCCACTGGGACAACATCGCCAAGAGCAATCCGGCGATGATGGACGACTTCCTTCGGCACCACCATGCCATCGGTCGACTGGGAACCGCCGACGAGATCGCTCCCTTTGCGCTGTTTCTCGCCTCCGAACAGGCCACCTTTGCCGTCGCCGCGCTGATTCCGGTCGACGGCGGCACCATGTAGCCGTGGCACCCGCGATCCAATACCCGCTCCGTTTTCGCGCCGCGGTGCTGCGAACCTCCGAAACGCCTTTGGCGCTTGAGGACGTGGTATTCGCCGGTCCGTTGCAACCCGGTCAAGTACTGGTGCGGGTTCATTTCAGCGGCATCTGTGGCAAGCAGCTCGAAGAGATCAGTGCTTCGACGGGACCCGATCGATTCTTGCCGCACATGCTTGGTCATGAGGGCTCGGGTGTTGTGGTTGCGACTGGTGGGGGAGTGCGCAAGGTCGCTCCGGGAGATCACGTTGTGTTGCAATGGGTCAAGGGCAGCGGCATCGAATCGGAAAAGCCCTTGTACAGCCGCGCCAGCGACGGCAGTCGGGTAAACGCGGGCTGGATTACCACGTTTAATCAGTACGCGGTGGTATCGGAAAATCGTGTCACTCCGATCGCCAAGGAGACGCCGCTCAAAGAGGCGTGCCTGTTCGGCTGCGCGGCGACTACCGGTGTGGGTGCGATTGTAAATGACGCGCGGGTGCAGCCGGGAGCGTCGGTGGGAATTTTCGGTGTCGGTGGTGTCGGTCTGTTCGCGGTGCAAGCAGCGGCGATGGCGCAAGCCCAACCGATCGTCGCTGTCGATCGCCACCCAGAAAATTTGGCGATTGCGCAGCGACTCGGCGCTACACATTGCATCCTCGCGAGCGCTGCAGTCGGCGACGAGATCCGTCTTTTGACTGCGGGCAAAGGTGTTTACAGCGCCATCGTTTCAAGTGGCAGTCCGGCTGCAGTGTCGAGCGCCATCGATGCCTCCTCGACGCCGGGGCAGGTGTTTCTCGTCGGTGTACCGCCGGCGAACGCGCGCATCGAAATTCGTCCGCTCGACATTCACAATCGTAAGCAATTGTACGGATCGTTCGGCGGCGGCTGCGTTCCCGATCGCGACATTCCGGCCTACCTCGACCTCATGCGCTCGGGACGACTACGCGTTTCGGAGCTGATCTCAAAGACGGTTCGACTCGACGAGATCAATGATGGCATCGCCGCCGTGCGCTCCGGAATTCCCGGTCGGTGCGTGGTAGATTTGCGTTAACGGCGGAGAGTCCCGAGCACGAACGAAACCATGCCGCGCTTGCGAACGATTGACCCGCCGTGATTCTCACCGTCGGGGACGAATCGATTGTTCACACCCGCTGCCAATAGCTCCTCGCTGAAGAGTTTGGTGGGAGCAAAAAGATCAAAGTCGTCGGCGGTGCCTGCGGCGAGATAGATTTTCCCAGAAAGGCGCTCGCGTGCCGCATTCAAAATAACGGGATCTTTGATGAGCTCGCTCGGACTTTGCTTGAGCCAGCGCTGCCATACTTCGGCAATGATCTCGCCCGTACTCGGATTTGCCGGCCAACGAACACCCCAGCGTGATTTCGGATCGGGCGACCAATCCGCTGCATAGCTCGCCATCTGGCCGGGCGGCCCAAACGCATCGTCGAGGCGAAGCAGATCGAGCGCCAAGGGCACAATATGCCTTCCGTCGGGCAACAGCATCCAGCTCGCAAAATCGAGAGCGTCGGATGAACTCACGGCTACAATGCCGAAACGGTCGGAATGGCGTAGCGCCAACGAAATCACACCCAAGCCGCCGGTCGATTGGCCGATGAGACCGCGCGATGTCGCTTCTGCGATGGTTCGGTACTTTCCGTCGATGAACGCGGTTACTCGCTCACTCAGAAAGCTGTCGAAGTCGCCACTCAGCGGGGATTTGACCAGATAACTGACAGCGAACTTGGTTGCGATGTTGACGCCGACGAAAATCGCTTGTCGTTCGCTCGGTGCTTCGTCTGCAGCTTGGAAAACCAACCCGACGCTGCCACCTGAATCGTTTCCGGAAAATCCTGGCAATACGTAGACGACGGGGTAGCGCCGACCAGCATTCGTTTCGTAGTCGCTGGGAAGGTGAACGCAGAGACGGCGCTTGGTTTCATTTCCGATCGAGCCTGCGACTTCGGGCGCGTCAATTACCTCGAGTCGATCGCGCGGCCCGGCACACTG
>JAHFDU010000075.1:0-1546 GCA_023248835.1 Myxococcales bacterium
TCAAGAGGTTTTTCTTGGCGCGTGGCAGCAGCTTGGACGCTTGCGCAATCGCTCGAGCTTTCGTCCCTGGATTGCCCAGCTGACGCGCCATCGGGCTTTCGACCATTTGCGTGCGCGGCGCCGCGAACAGATAGAACCGCTGAGCGACGAGACGTTGCAATCGATCGCCGATCCGCAAGCGCCGATCGATGACACGATCGTTAATCGCGAAGGACAAGTGGTTTTGCAACAGGCGCTGGAATCGCTTCCCGAAGATGCGCGCGAGTTGCTCCTGCTCTTCTATCGCGAAGGCCGATCGGTAGAAGCGTTGGCAAGCCTGCTGCAGATCCAGGCGGCGACAGTAAAAAAGCGGCTCGAACGGGCGCGGGCGCATTTGCGCAGCGAAGTGCTTGAACGCTTTGGTGAGGTGGCGCAAAGGACTGCGCCGGGCCTTGCTTTCACCGTCGCGGTGACTGCTGCGGTCAACCTTACCGTTCCTGCGACCGCCGCTGCCGCGGGTTGGACGGCGAGCAGCTTCGTCAAAGCAACCGGCGCCAAGACTGCGCTAGCGATATCGGCCGCCGTCGGGGCAACCACAGCGATTTTTCTCGTCGCCGGTAGCGCGCTTAGTTTTGTCCTCGGCAGCCTCATGACCATCGTCGAAATTCCCAGCTTCACCCGCTGGTGGAAGCGAAACCGAAAAGTCGCGGCGATTCTGTTCGGTGCCAACGCGGCTGCTATGTTCTTACTCAATTATGCATACGATTCGATCTGGGTGACCGTCGGAGGTGTCGTCGAGTTTCTGGTTTTTCAGGCGCTTCTGTACGGCTTCTTTCCCAGACCCGGCGACAAGCCATTCCGCTGGGGACCTGGGTCGGCGTTCATTGTCGCAATTAATGTTTTGTGCGTGTACAGCTCTTTTTCCAGGATTCGTTTTGCGCCAATTCCCGGCACCCTCACTGCTGTGTGCTTGTCCGTGATGATCTGGGATTTCCGGCGAATGCGGGCACAGTGGAAAGCGGCCACAAATATCACTGAAAAGCGTCAAGAAGATTGAGTTTTTCGCGTCCGGCGTGATAGAAGAGCGCCGATCGGATGCGTAGTGTAATCGCCATCTCTATTTTGTTTTCTGTCGCGCCGGCGTTGGCGGCGAGCCACGTCTACACGTTGAATGCGTTGGTCGAAAAAGTGAGGCGCGACTACCCGGCCGTGGAAGCAGCGCGCCAATCGGTGGATGCGGCGGACGCGCAAGTGAGCCAGGCGAATCGCTTAATGCTGCCGACCGGCGAGCTCACTTTTGGACTGACCGGATCGCCCAATGTGCGCTGCAGCGACGCCAATAACATGGTTCCGAGCGACCAAGGCGCGCGAGAAGCGAACTGCGTACGCACCAACGTCGTTGACCTTGCGCACGGCACCGACCAAACCGCCCAGGTGCTGCCAGTGCACGGCGCCGCGCTGCGACTCGAACTCAAGTTGACGCAGCCGCTCTACACTTTTGGCAAAATCGATTCAGCGCGGGCGCTGGCCCGTGCGGGTCGCGACATCGCCACCGAGCAAGTGCACG
>JAHFDU010000075.1:1556-13306 GCA_023248835.1 Myxococcales bacterium
AAAGGTTCTCGCGCGGCAGTCGCGACCATTGAAGACGCCCGACACCACCTCGACGAATGGGTGCACAAGATTGACGTTGATATGGATCGCGGCAAGAGCACGTTTACAGAGACGGATCTGATTCGACTCAAACTTTCGCTCGAAACTGCCGCATTGTTGCTGCTCGATATGCGCCGCAACGAAGAGGTGGCGCTGGCGGCGGTGCGCACTTTAACCAGCGACAGCGACGCCGATGTCGACAGTGAAGAGATTGAAGCGGCCGAGTTGGCGCTGCAGCCGGTCTCCTATTATGAGGACGGGGCGCGGCTCCATCGGCCCGAGGCGCGCATGCTCAGCGCTGCCAAGAGCGCAGCTTCGGCCTATCGATCGCTGCGTCTGGCCGAGCTGTTGCCCGACTTTGCGCTGCTCGGGTCATTCGCCTACGGTTACGCGCAGAGTGTCGACGACCCGGTCAACGCATTCATGAATCATCCCAATACGCTGAGCCTCGGGCTCTATTTGGCGATCAGGCAGCCACTCGATTTTGGGCCGCGCCTCGGCAGACTTGCCGAAGCCCGCGCCCAGGAGCGAATGCTCGACGCCAAGCGACGCGAAGCGCTGGGCGGTATTGCGCTGGAGATCGATCGCGCCTATGCCGCGACCAAAGAGGCGCAGCGCCGCAGCGAACGCACCCAACATGGCGAAAAATTGGCGCTCGGCTGGTTTCGCTCGGTCGACGACAACATGAAGCTCGGCATCGGCGACTCGCGCGATCTGGCGGATGCGGCGCGCAACTATTTCGAATTGCGGCTGCGCCATTTGCAATCCATCATTGATTTCAACATCGCGGTGGCTGAGCTTAGACGCGCTTCCGGCGTCGAGTTCTCCACCCGCACCAATTAGGAGACTCATGAGCGCTGTAGTTTGTGTGTGTTTGCTTTTGAGCACGACGCCGGCGTTGGCAGGGGTCGGGCCGATGGATCTACTCAAGCAGCGCAACAACGAAGTCGAGCATCTGCTCAAACAGAAAGTGGCGCCCGCAACGGCTGAAGAGCGCAAGCAAAAGAACGCGCTCAAGACGCTCGCCGCCACGCTGCTCAACTATCAGGAGCTGGGGAAGCGCGCGCTCGCACAACATTGGGAAAAACTGTCGAACAAACAGCATGACGACTTTATCCGGACGTTCCGCGAGCTACTCGAGCGCAACTATTTGCGACAGATGGGCGGCTCGGTGAACTACTCGATCAAATACCTCGACGAAAAAATCGAAGCCAACGAAGCCACGGTAACCACAGAGATGCGAGTGAAAACCGCAGGCAAGCCAACCGACGCCGACGTGGTGTACAAGCTCAGCCGCGTCGGTGCCAAATGGATGGTGTATGACATCATCACCGACGAAGTGAGCCTGCTGCGCAACTACCGCTCGCAGTTTCACAAGATCATCGCTGAAAAATCGTTCGATGAACTGATCAAGAAAATGAGGGCCAAGTTGGCCGAAACCGATTAACGTGTCGGCATGCGCCGGCAGGGCAATCGCATCTTACGTCCTGAGCCTGTCGAAGGACTTGTGCTGGTGCCCTTCGACTTCGCTGCGCTTCGCTCAGGGTGAGCGGTTTTGATGCGTACGCCGTGTATGCGCCGCCGCGCTTGGATGACATGGACGTGGCTGCTGCTCAACTGTAAAGGCCCAACCATCACCTCCCTGCCGTTCCCGATCAGCGTCAAGACGGACGGCGATGTGATTATGGCGCAAGCGGCGACGCGCGATCAAGCGAGTCGCTTTGCGCTACTGGTCGACACCGGCACCCCGATCACCGCATATACTTCCGCCTCTGATCCGAGCTCTGTCGCGAACGTAACTACCCGCCTTGATCTCTATTCTAGCGACGCCGATGGCATCGCTAGGCAACGAGTGACGTTTGACGGAGTGTCGATCTTCACCGCTCCGTTAGGAAAGATTGCTTACACCGATGCCTCCCCGGTTGACATTGACGTGAAGGGGATTTTTGGCGGCGATCTATTGCGCAACTTTATCGTGCGTCTTGACTACAAGTCGCCCGCGACTTCGACCATCACACTCGCCACCAATCAGTGGACCTGCGCCTGTCAACTTGGCGAAGAGGGACACGCGGTGTTTCCTTTTTCTCTCCTCGGCGGTCAGCAGACCTTGGTGCTCAGTGGTGATCTATTTCTCTATCCGCCAACGCGAGTCTATGTCGACGCCTGCCTCGAACCCACCATCAATCCCTTACCCGATGCGCCCTGCGTCAGCGATGACAGCGGCACGCGAGACTCCAGATATCGAACGGCCGGAGTCGACGTTCGATTACTCGTCGCCACCGGGTTCCCCGGTTTGGCGCTTGGGCAAAATGTCTATTCTCGCTTGCTGCACGATCCGCCAACGGAGCACCGGCGCCTGATTCTGCCCGACAACAAAGACGGCCCCGGGCTCGACTACGCCATCGGGTCGCTCGGCACCGCCACCACTTCCGCATTGGCGCTGGTGTCGCGTGAACTGGTACTTGGCCCGTGCGCCGAATTGGCGCGGAGCCGTCGCCTGCGCCGCATCGACAGCACGCAAAAACGATCGGACAGCGTCAGCGTACGCGACACCAAGTCGTGCCTGACCAAGCAGGCGTGCGAGCAAACGCTGGCTGGCTGTAACGACCGCGGCGCGAATGCAGCGGCGATTGTCGAGCTGCAACAGGCGCCTGAGATTTGGGTGGTCGAGGACACCGTGCCGCTCTTGCAACGTATCAACGCCGACATTCAGCCTGGACAAGCCACGATCGAGGGGATCATCGGAGGTAAGTTGCTCAAGCAGCTTGCGCTCACCATCGACTATCCCAACCAGCGGGTGAGTGTTGACTGCTGTCCCAATCAGGACAACAGGGTCCACTGCGACACCCTGCCCGGGTGTTACCCACGCTTCATCCCGGGGCAGACTGACTGCGACGGCTGCAGCAAGAAGTAACCACTTGCCTGAGAGTCCGCTAGTTTTGCCGTGGGCGTGGGCGTAGGCGTGGGCGAATCAGCGACGGAAAGCTGCCAGAGACTGTAGGAAATACCGCAGGGTGTTTTGCAGATGCGGCGATGCGTTCCGAGTCGCAATGTGAAGGTAGCGCCACCGTCGGTAGAGAGCGCGGATTTTCGTTTCACGCCGACGCCCACGCCCACGAAACCGATCCTCAGACCACTTGCGAGTTGACGCGGCCTAGACGGAGCACTATGGTTTTGCCCCTCGGAGGAGCGAAATGGCAATTCGTGTGGGTATTAACGGATTTGGTCGCATCGGCCGCTCGTTTGTACGCGCCTGGCAGAAAGCCGGGTACGAAAAGGAGATCGAAATCGTTGCGGTCAACGATCTGACCGACAGCGCGACGCTCGCTCACCTCACGGCGCACGACTCGGTGCACGGCCGTTATCCGGGCGAAGTCAAGAACGTCGACGGCAATCTTTCGGTGGATGGCCGTTTGATCCGGGTGCTCGCAGAAAAAGATCCAGCAAAAATTTCCTGGGCCGCACACAAAGTCGACGTCGTGATCGAATCAACCGGTCGTTTTACCGAGGGCGAAAAAGCCAAAGCCCATTTTTCTGGTGGCGTGAAGAAAGTGCTGATCAGTGCGCCGGCCAAAGGCCAGGACGTCACCCTCGCGGTGGGCATCAACTTAGAAATTTATGATGCGAAGAAGCACCACGTCATTTCCAACGCCTCCTGCACCACCAATTGCCTGGCTCCAGTCGCCAAAGTTCTGCACGAATCGTTTGGCATTCTCAATGGTCTGATGACCACGGTGCATTCTTACACCAACGATCAGCAAATCCTCGACTTGCCGCACAAAGATCTGCGCCGTGCGCGCGCGGCAGCGATGTCGCAAATTCCGACCACGACGGGTGCGGCCAAAGCGCTGTCCGAAGTATTGCCGGCGCTCAAGGGCAAGCTCGACGGTTTTGCAGTGCGCGTGCCGACGTCGAATGTTTCGATGGTCGACTTCACCGCGCGGCTGGAAAAGCCAGCGACCCGCGATGCCATCAACGACGCTTTCCGAAAAGCCGCCAAGCATCCCGCCTACATGAACGTGCTCGCGATCTGTGAGGAGCCGCTGGTGTCGATCGATTTTAACGGCGATGCTCACTCCTCCACCGTCGACGCGCTGTCGACACTGGTGATCGGCGATTTGGCCAAAGTGGTGGCCTGGTATGACAACGAGAGCGGCTATGCGACGCGCCTGTACGAACTCGCCCGGTTCGTCGGCCAAAAGGGCCTGTAATCAATGGCGTTGCGCTGCATTTCCGATCTGCCCGACAGCGATCTGGCCGGGAAACGGGTCTTTGTTCGCGCCGATCTGAACGTGCCGCTGACGCCAGCGCGCGGTGTCGCCGAGGACAATCGCATCGTCGCCTCGGTGCCAACGATCGAATACGCGCTCAAGCGCGGCGCCAAGGTGATCGTCGCTTCCCATCTCGGCCGCCCTGACGGCGTAACCCCGGCGCTGTCGCTCGAACCGGTCGGAGCGCGACTGGCGGAATTGCTCGGCCGCGAAGTCATGCTCACCGATGAAGCGATCGGGGATGGCGCGCGAAAAGTGGTCGCTGACATGCGGCCGGGCGACGTTGTGCTACTCGAGAATTTGCGATTTTTTGCCGGTGAAGAAGCCAACGACGAGGGTTTTTCGCGCCAGCTCGGCGCTTACGCTGAGGTCTACGTCAACGACGCGTTTGGCTGCGCCCATCGTGCGCACGCCTCCACCGTCGGTATGCTGCCCCACGTGCCGCTGCGCGTCTGCGGCCTCTTGTTAAAACGCGAAATCGAATTTCTCACTCGCTTGCTAGGCCAGGTCGCGCACCCGTATTGGGCGGTGATCGGCGGCGCCAAGGTGAGCGACAAGATCGGAGTACTCGACAATCTGCTGTCGCGGGTCGACGGTTTTGTCATCGGCGGGGCGATGGCCAACACTTTTTTGAAAGCCCGCGGCATCGCTGTCGGCAGTTCGCGCGTCGAAGAGAACAAACTTCACTTGGCACGCGAATTCTTGCAACGCGCCCAAGAGCGAAAGATCGAAATTCTCTTACCCGTCGATGCCGTCACGGCTCCGGGGCTTGACGCTGCCAGCACCGGTGTCCACAAACTGAGTGACATTCCGGCAGGCGAGATGGCGCTCGACATCGGGCCCGAGACCACGGCCGGATTTGTCGATCGCATCACACGCGCGAAAACCGTATTTTGGAATGGCCCGATGGGCGTATTCGAAAAACCGCAGTTTGCCGACGGGACTTTGGCAATCGCGCGCGCCATCGCGAGCATCTCGGGTTTGACCATTGTCGGCGGTGGCGATTCTGCCGCCGCAGTTCACGTCGCCGGCGTTGCTAAAAAAATCTCCCACATTTCCACTGGCGGCGGCGCGTCACTCGAATTCATCGAAGGCAGAACGCTACCTGGCATCGCGGCTTTAGAGAAAGTATGACACGCGTTCCATTTATTTGCGGCAACTGGAAGCTGCACAAGAATGTCGCCGAGAGCGTCGAGCTCGCCACCGCGATCAAGAACGCTGTCGGACCGATACGCGATGTCGAAGTGACGATCGCACCGGTGTTCACTGCTCTGTATGCGGTGGGCAAGCGGCTCGAAGGATCGTCCGTCGCACTTGCCGCACAGGACTGTTTTTGGAAATCAGACGGCGCGTACACCGGAGAAGTATCGGCGGAGCTTTTAAGAGATGTCGGCTGCAGCTACGTCATCGTCGGCCATTCGGAGCGGCGCCAATTTTTTGGGGAGCTCGATGCCGCCGTCAACCTAAAGGCCAAAGCTGCACTGGCGGCTGGTCTGCGCCCGATTGTCTGCGTCGGCGAAAGCGAACGCGAGCGGGACGCCGGCGAAACATTTGGCCGCATCAGCGCCCAGCTCGAAGGCAGTCTCGAGGGGTTCGGCCAAGAGGCGGCCGCCAAATTGGTCATCGCCTACGAACCGATCTGGGCGATCGGAACCGGGCGCACCGCGACCCCCGGGCAAGCCGAAGAGGTACACGCTTTTGTCCGCGACCGATTGAAAAAACAATTTTCTGCGGCTGGCGATTCGATTCGGATTGCGTACGGCGGCAGCGTCAAGCCCGACAATGCGCGCCTGCTACTCGAGCAGCCGAACATTGACGGTGCGCTGGTCGGTGGCGCGTCGCTAAAAGCGGATGACTTTCTAGGAATTGTAAAGTATAGAAGCGGCTGACATGTGGACACTAATTACCATTCTTCACGTCATGGCGTGCTTGTTCCTGATTCTCGTCGTCCTGCTGCAGGCGGGCAAAGGCGGCGGCATGGGAGTCACGATGGGCGCTGGCACCAGCGCCGCGGTGTTCGGCGGTCGTGGCGCCGGATCGTTTTTGGAAAAACTCACTGCGGGAACCGCGATGGTTTTTATGGTGACCTCTATGTCGCTGGCGTGGAATTCCAGCCGGGTCGACTCGGCCCGGTTGCGCCGCGAAGCTGACGCGGCTCAAAAATTGGCTGCCGAAAAAGCCAAAACGACCGCGCTTCCTCCAGGGTTGCCGCCAGGAATTCCGGGCATGCCGCAGGTGCCCGGATTGACACAGCCTGGAATGCCTCCGATACCAGGAGCGCTTCCGAATCCACTCTTGCCGACCGTGCCAACGCCCGGCGGCGGCCTGCAATTAACGCCCCCAGGGGCGTCCGGCAGGATGAAATTGCAACTCCCGCCAAACGGCATACCGACGGTGCCCGCTCCCCATCCCTAAGTACCGGCCCCCATAAGTTCGTCGGCAAACGTCAAACGAGCGGTTAGTGAGCATCCCAAAATTTGAATAGCGTGCTGGCATCGTGCGTTCAATCAAGTTCTGATAACATTTTGCACATGGAACGTCCTCGTTTGCGTCCGCTCGAAGCCTTTCCAGTGATGGAAGGCAATGAACCGTTTTTGGCGCTACGCGATCCGTCTGGATTGGCCGAGTCGCTGGTCAAATTGCCACCGCTGGCCGCCGCGGTGGTGCAGCTTTTCGACGGAGAATGGACGCGCGACGAAGTCTGCGCAGAATTCTTGCGACGCTATTCACGGCCACTGGGCCGCGATACGCTCGACAAATTGTTGGCGCAGCTCGACGATGCGCTGCTGCTTGACTCGGATCGCTTTCGCAACCACTCAGCAACGATTTTCGCCGACTTCGGGCGAGCCGCCGATCGGAAACCACACTTGGCGGGCAAAAGCTACCCGCGCGACGCCGCCGATCTGCGGCGCATGCTCGACGGCTTTTTCGACCCGCCGAACGGCCCCGGCAAAGCGGCCAAGAAAGACGGCGGATTGCCCAAAGCCATCGTGGCGCCGCACGTCGATTTTCCGCGTGGCGGTCCCGCTTACGCGTGGGCGTACAAGCCGCTGGCAGAAGCGGCCGACGCTCCCGACCTGGTCGTCGTGTTTGGCACCAATCACAACGGCGTCGACCAGCCTTTTGCGCTCACCAAAAAGGATTACGTCACCCCGCTCGGCACCTTGCCCACCGACGGTGCGCTGGTCGACGAACTGGTGGCGCGTACCAAGGCGCGGGCCGGAGACAAAATCGCCGACGCGCTATTTTACGACGAGCACCACCATCGAGCAGAGCATTCGATCGAGTTCCAGAGTGTGTGGCTCAACTATCTCTATGCCGATCGACCAGTAAAGTTGCTTCCGATCTTGACCGGATCGTTTGCGAACTACTTTGAAAACGATCCGAGCGCCGATGTGCGACTGGCACTGCTTTCTGATCTGAGCGAGCTTGTCGCCAAACGGCGGGTGCTGTTCGTTGCGGCAGCTGATCTGGCCCACGTCGGGCCACGCTACGGCGATCCCGATCCGCTCGACAAGCAAGACTGGGCGTCACTTGAAAAGCGTGACCAAGCCAGCCTGCAGCCGGTGCTGCGCGGCGACGCCAAAGGCTGGTTCGACGAGATCGCGCGCGAACAGAATCGCCGCCGGGTTTGCGGCCTGTCGCCGATTTTTTCGATGCTAGCGACGACCAAACTCACCAACGGAAAATTGGTAGCCTACGCGCAGTGCCCGGCCGATGAACGCGCCGGATCGGTCGTATCAATCGCCTCGATTGTCTTTGAAAAGAACGCCGGATGAGCAAACGCACGGTATTGGTGGTGCTCGACGGTTTTGGCGAGCGCACAGAGCGCGACGGCAATGCGATTGCGCTCGCCAAGACGCCGAATTTCGATGCGCTCTATCGCGACTGTCCACACACACTCATCAACACTTCCGGCCTGGCGGTCGGTCTTCCCGACGGGCAGATGGGCAACTCCGAAGTCGGTCACATGAACATCGGATCGGGCCGCATCGTCTACCAGGATCTGACGCGCATCAATGAAGCGATCAAAAACGGCAGTTTCTATGAAAATCGAGCGCTGTGCGATGCCATCGACGGAGTGCGCGCCTCCGGTCGGGCGCTGCATCTGTTGGGACTCACCAGCGCCGGTGGCGTTCATGCCGCGCTTGAACATGCCTATGCGGTGCTCGAGCTCTGCAAACGGCGCGGCCTTTCCCTCGTCTATTGGCACGCATTTCTCGACGGACGCGACACTCCGCCCAAGAGTGCAGCGGCGACCCTGCATGAGGTCGAAGCGAAACTTTCAACCATCGGCGTCGGGAAAATTGCGACCGTGATCGGGCGCTACTACGCCATGGATCGCGACAACCGCTGGGACCGAGTCCAGCTCGGATATGATCTGCTCACGCTTGGAAAAGGAGTACCCGCAAGCAACGCTAGGGCGGCAGTAGAGGCGAGTTACGCCGCCGGAGTGAACGATGAATTTGTCAAACCGATTGTGATCTCAGAGGCGGGAAAACCGGTCGGACTGGTCGAGGACGGCGACGCGATTCTGTTTTTCAATTTTCGCGCCGATCGCGCGCGCGAGTTAACTCGAGCCTTCACCGACGATACTTTCACCGGTTTTGCACGAACGCGCACGCCAAAGTTGCAAAGCTTCGTTTGCATGTGCCAATACGACGCGAGCTTTTCGTTGCCATCTGCATATCCGCCGCAGTCGCTCGACCACATTTTGGGCGAGGTGATCGCCGAACGCGGACTCAAGCAATTTCGCTCTGCCGAAACCGAAAAATACGCGCACGTCACTTTCTTTTTCAACGGTGGGCGGGAAGAGCCGTTTGTTGGCGAAGAGCGGCGCTTGGTGCCGTCGCCAAGAGATGTGGCCACCTATGATCTCAAGCCGGCGATGAGTGCAGCCTCGGTCGCCGACGGCGTCGTCGAGGCGATCGACTCAGAGCGCTTTGCATTCGTGCTGGTCAATTTTGCCAATCCCGACATGGTCGGTCACACTGGCGTGCTGCCGGCGGCGATCTCGGCCATCGATGTCATCGATGACTGCATCGGCCGCCTCATCGCTGCAGCGCGAGCGCACGACACGGCGGTGGTGATCACCGCCGATCACGGCAACTGCGAAACCATGCTCGATGAGCACGGCCAGCCGCACACCGCGCACACCACCAACCCAGTGCCGCTGCTTGTCGTCGATGAACGCTTTGTCGGCGCCACCCTCAAACCGGGCGGCCGTTTGTGCGACGTCGCACCGACGATACTCAAGCTGATGGGAATAGCACAACCTGCTGCGATGACCGGCCACTCGCTCGTGTAAACGCCTTTCTTGGACACCCGAGGTCTAAGCGCTGAGTTTGACTCGCGCTCTGGCGATTCCGATCAGCGATCTTAATGCCGCGTTGACTGACTGATCGTCGTGAAAAACTTTTGCAACATCAGGGGCGAGCAGAACGAGATTGGTGCCGGCGCGATAACGCTCGACGTACTTACCGCGAACGCCTCCTCTCAGTTTGCGCAGGTCATACTCCTTGCGCAGGTCGTCTTTGCGTGCCGCCTTATTTGCTCTCTTCATAGAACGTCCTTTCTGACCGAGTTGTCTTGCGTGCGCCTAGGAATCGTAGTATCCAAAACGGCTTCTTACAAATCGCCCGCAACTTTTTTTGCGCGGCTGCCGATGACTCTGGCTATGAGGAAAAGATTCCTGGTGGGCGTACGAACCATCGCCAATGCCGCAGCGATGCTGTTTTTTCCCAATCGCTGTACCGCCTGCGATGAATTGTGTCCGGAGGCGAAAGCGTTCTGTGGTTCGTGCGAGCGTTTTCTCGAACCGATTACCGCCGCCTGTCGGCGTTGCGCGTTGCCTTTGCCGATGGCGGCACTGTGCCTCGGCTGCCTGGCCGACCCGCCGGAGCAGGCGCGCGCCCATGCGCCCTTTCAATTTGGCGGCCCGATCGCAGATGCGATTCGGCGTTTCAAATGGGCGAACTTGCCCGAGCTCAGCGGCGCACTCGGGTCAATGCTGACGCTGCCGTCTGAGTGGCCAGCTTTCGATGTCACGGTGCCGGTGCCGCTGCATCGCAAACGGCTGCAGACACGGAAATACAATCAATCGGCGCTGCTGGCGATCGCGGCACGCCACCTGTTGCCGCCGCTCGAGCTATCGGCGCTCGATCGAATTCGCGATACGCCGCCGCAATCGTCACTCGATTTTTCTAAGCGGCGAAGCAACGTGCGCGGTGCGTTCATCGCCGCGCCGAGCAAGGTGCATGGGCGCCGGGTGCTGCTGGTCGACGATGTGCTCACTACCGGTGCCACCGTGCGCGCTTGTGCGCGCGCACTGCGCAAAGCCGGCGCCACTGAAGTGGCGGTGTTGACTGTGGCCCGCGCCGTGACCTAATTACGCGGCGATGGCTGCCCCACCACCCGACGGTTTCAAAGTGCTGATGCGCAACAAGAGGGCGCGGCATGACTATTTTGTCGAAAGCACGCTCGAGGCCGGCATCGTGCTGCAGGGATCAGAGGTAAAATCGCTGCGCGAGGCCCACGCGGTGATGGGCGACGCCTACGTTCACATTCGCAACGGCGAAGCCTGGCTGGCCCAGCTTCAGGTCACCGAATACAAATGGGCCAATCGCTGGAACCACGCCCCCAAGCGCGAGCGAAAGTTGCTTCTTCACCGTCGAGAAATCGAAAAACTCGACGAAGTCACGGCGCAAAAGGGCTACACCGTGCTGCCGCTCGAGGTCTATCTCAAGGCGGGCAAGATCAAAGTTCTACTCGGCGTCTGCAAAGGCAAGAAGCAGTACGACAAACGGCAAGAGGAGAAGCGCAAAGACGCCACCCGCGACATGGACAAAGCGCTCAAGCAACGACGCTAGATACTGCCCACCACACTCCAGAGGTAACAAGGGCAGGGATATGCAGTCGACAGAGGGTGAGGTCTTTAGACCCCACCCTCCTCTAATCTAGTGACTTACGACCCCATATTGCGCGCCATAGCTACTCCAAGCACGCCAGCTTGCCTCGACCCAAAGATGGCCCGCTGGTTGCACTTAAACGCACCGAAAGATTTACAATCTACAATGCCCCCATTTCACACAGCCGCTGCTCTTGCAGACACCTCCTCCGTGCGGACCGGCGGTGACAGGCATGCTGAGGTGCATGTGATGGATAGCGCCCAGGCGGAATGGGATCGGGCGACCATGAGGCTAAAGGGCCGACGGCGTAATCGGCCGCCCACTGAAACGGCCGCTGCGATCCACTGCAATGTCAGCATCGCGGAGAGGGCGATGGCAAGTGAAGTCACCCCTGATGCACTCACCAAGCTTGGCTATTTTCGCTTCCTCGATTTCGCCCAGCCTGGAGTTGCACAGTTCGAAAAATGGCTGCTTGCGCATGAGGGAGCTGTGATCTGTGCCCTCGACGATGGCGACAAGGAGGTGCGCGAGC
>JAHFDU010000076.1 GCA_023248835.1 Myxococcales bacterium
AAACAGATCCTGCTCAACGCTGCAGACGAGATCACCCGGCAGGTGGTGGCGCTGCGCGGGCTTTCCAATCGCAAACCGTTTGCCCGTGGCGTGCTCAGCCGCATCGAAATTGGCGACAAGCTGCACGATCGTTTTGCCAAGGAGTACACCCCGGGGGAGATCGAAGCCGAGTCGCTGGTGCTCAAGCGCCTCGGGCTACTCGACGCCAAGGCCGACTATCCCAAAATGATTCTCGATCTGTTGATGGAACAGGTCGCAGGTTTTTACGATCCGTTCGCCAACAAACTTTACATCGCCGACTGGTTGCCGCTCGAGATGCAGCGCCCGGCGCTGGCGCATGAGATCGAGCACGCCCTGCAAGATGAACATTTCGATCTCAAACGCTTTGCCGAGCCGATAAAAGAAAACAGCGACGAGCAACTCGCCCACGCTGCGCTGGTCGAAGGCGACGGCACCGCCTTGATGCTCGGTTTTCAGGCGCAGGCGATGGGGCTTGGTCCCGAACAGCTGCCGACGCTGGTCAATGCGCTTGGCCGCCAGATGCTCGATCTCGGCGCCGCACAGACGCCGCTATTTTCCAAAGCGCCGCCGTTTTTGCGCGAGACGCTGATTTTTCCTTATCTCTCGGGATTGAGCTTCGTCGAAGCGCTCAGCCACGGATCGGACTGGAAGAAAATCGACAACGTATTTCACCACCCGCCAGAATCGACCGAACAGGTGTTGCACCCGGAAAAATACCTCCACGATTCTCCTCAAACGATCGCGATCACGCCGCTGCACTCACTCGAGGGAATGACACTGCTGCGTCAGGATGTGCTTGGCGAGTTGGTGTGGAAAATACTTTTTTCATCGCAGATTCCCGCTGAGGAGGCCGCCCGCGCCGCTGCCGGTTGGGGCGGCGATCGCTTGGTCGCCTACCGCGACAACGAAGGCCAGCGGCCACCATCGCTGATGCTGTTTTCAAGTTGGGACAGCGAGAAAGATGCCAAGGAGGCTGAAGCGGCGGCGCGCAAATGGATGGCAAAGGCGGTAGGAAAACCCACCGCGCCGGTGCTAGCCGATCTGAATGGCGACGAATGGGTGGTCGAACGCAAAGCCGAACGTTTGCTGATTCTGGTCGGAATACCGACGGGCAAACGCCAAGCGGTGGCGACGGAAATTTGGCACAACTGGCACGCCACCAAGAAAAAACAATGAAAAAATAATTTACATCCCGCCGTCGAGCGCCAGCTTGAAAGAACCCGCGCAACTCAAACGCGAGGACAGATTGATGCACATCGCTTTCAGCGGTGCTTGGATGGTGCTGCACTCTTGCGAAGAGACCGTGGTGGCGAATGGATAGCGCACGTAGTGCCCGGCGGCGATGGTTTTTCCCGCCACCGAAAAATTGAGCACTGTCAGGCGGCCTAGATCGACGCAGCAGTTGCTGTCGCAAAGCGCGGTAAAAACGAAGTGCCCAGGCGTGTCGGAAATTACAATCGCCGCGGCAAAACCGTGCGCTTCCATAATCTTGCTCGAATAGTAGAGGTTCTCGTCGGTGTGATTGGCGCGCGCATCGACCAGCACGTGATCAGCGGCGATGCCGCCAGCGACTAGCAATTTTTTGAGCGTGTCGCCTTCGACATACTGGTTTTGTACCGCTGCACCAGAAGTGATGAACCAGTCGGCGTATCGAGCTTTGGCAAACGACAGCGCCAGATCGGCGCGGGTTTGCTGACAGGTCGACGGCCTGCCGTCGCTGTTGTTGGGGCACCCGAGCACGATGATGACGTCATGTGGGGCCGCGACGCAGGCGTCGGCCGCAGGCAGCATATTGGGGTTGGGCGGAAACAGACCCGAATAGAGCTGATCCATCGTCTGGACTGGACAGCGGGTGACCGGATTTATCGCTGCGGCCGCATCAACGCCGAGATCAATCGCTGCATCTGCGGTCGGGCCGTCGCTGGCCACGCCAGCGTTACCGTCATCTGGCGCGCCATTTGCGTCGTCGAGCGCCGCGCCATCCGTCGACTGTGGCTGCAAATTCGGCGCGTTCGAACAGCCAAGCCCTAAAATCAAAATCGCGACAAAAAAACGTGTCACTGCCCGGATAGGACTCCAACTGCGCCGATCTGTCAAATCAACTAACAAGAATCCGGCGCGCCCATGATGTCCTGGCATG
This sequence comes from Myxococcales bacterium, assembly GCA_023248835.1. Lineage (GTDB taxonomy): Bacteria > Myxococcota_A > Polyangia > Palsa-1104 > Palsa-1104 > JAHFDU01. Next base: position 2,162 of record JAHFDU010000076.1, read on the forward strand.
GGACATTGGTGGTGGTCGGATCAAACGGAATCGGCACATCACCGTCGATGTTTTCGCGCCCGTTACGAAAATGTAACGTCATGAACCCCAGCATCTCATCGGCGACAAAGCAGTCCGACGAATAGGCCCAGCGCCAAGTGCGCACGCCGTAGAGCTGCGGCTGGTTGGGGTCGGGCGTGATCAGAACCCGGTGCTGACCAAACATCTGCTGCAGCGACACCAAATTGTCGCGCGCGGTTTTGCAAGCAGCGCTCTCGTCGGCCGAGGCACAGCCATACGAAAGCACGATGCCACCGTGCTCCAGACCGTGGATGAAAAATCCGCGCCACACTGGCTTTTCGTAGGTCACGCCCCACGGCGCCCAAGCGCCCCAATGATCGCCGGAGGATGCAAAGCGATCGCTGTGATCGGGATCAGTGCCCACCGCGATGTGAGTGTGACCAACTTCCGGGGTGTGCCACCTTGAGCGCGTGCAGCCTGCCGCGGCATCGGCAAAGGTGACGCTGCAGGTCATTTCGCTCTGCCCGATCACAGTCAGCGTATGCGACCCGGGCGACAGCGGCGCCACCGTGCGATATTCACCGGCGGCGTTCAAGCCGAGCGCAGTATCTGGCGCGCCGTCGAGCTCGAGTGCGAACAGCGGCCCCACGTCATCCGGACTCATCGGTTGCGGTTGGCAGCTCACCGAGATCTCCTCAGTGCCGGAAGATCCCACCGAAAATGTGTAGGGAACGCGCGCGTCCGCCTGCAGCACCGGAGTTGCATCAAACGGCACCGGCGTCAGATCGACGCTGCCGTCACGTTTTGGTCCTTTCGGACCGGACAGCGAGCGATCGAAACAGCCTGCCACCAAAAGTGCGCTTACGCACAGGAGCAGATTGCGCATAGAGGCCTTTTGGCAAACATTGAGAGAAAGGTCAAATACGAATTTGCTTCCACTTCCCTTCGGCAAATTTCCAGGCCATAAGCGCGCACAAAAGCAGGATGTAAACGTAGGCGCCGATCCACACCCCGAGAAGGCCCCATTTGAACACCAAACCGCCGAGCGCGGCGATCGGCACCAAGCAAAAAAAATGCAAACCAAATTCAACAAACATCACGTAGCGCGTGTTGCCAGCGCCAAACAGCGCCTGGGTCAGCGTCAGTGAAGCGAGAATGAACGGCAGGAGAACGCCGCAGACGCGCAAGATCGGTCGCGCCGCGGCGATCACATCGAAGTCGCCCTTGCATACGATGTCGAGCAGTGGATCGGGAAAAAGCGCGATCGCGGCACCGAGCACGATGGTGCCCAAGACTCCGATTTTGACCGCTTCCCAACCGTAGCGCTCGGCGAGCGCGGGCTGTTCAGCGCCCATCGACTGCCCCACCAGCGTTGCGGTCGCAGCACCGTAGGCCATCGCGCCGGTGAACAGCATCATCAAGAGCGTGATCACGTTGTGGGTAGCAGCTGCGGCAATCTCACCCGAATTTTCGAGCACGTCGACTCGACCGGCGATCTTGTAAAAGAGCAAAAAACCAAACATCACACAGGCTGTGGCCAAGCCGGAGGGCACCGACAATTTGCAGATCTCCCAGGCCTGCTTGATCGACAAATTGGAAATACGATAGTGGCGATAGGTCTTGCGAAACTGCGGATGCAGCGTCCAGCCCAGCATCAGCGCCAATCCAAAATAGGAGCTCACCATCGAGGCGATGGCCGATCCAGTGACGCCGAGTGCCGGAAACCCCCATTTGCCAAAAATGAGCGCGTAGTTAAGAAAAAAATTGGCGATGTTCATGAGCACTGCAGCGCTTAGAAATATCCGGGTCTTGCCGAGGCCATCGAACCAACTCTTGCAGCTAACGGTGGTGACCATCGCGGCGACGCCAAGCAGACGCCACTGCAAATAGGGCACGCCAAGACGCATCACATCGGGCTTGGGATTGATCAAAGGAAAAAGATAGGGCGCAGAAAACCAGCCGGCAATCGAACCCAGCGTCGCCGTCACCAGCGCCACCAGCAGCGAATTGAGTAGCACCTGGCCGGCGCGCTCGGGAGAAAGTTCACCCGAACGCCTGGCGGTGAGCGCTTGGGTACCGACCGAAATCGCGGCGAAGAAACCGCCCACTGCCCAGAACAGCCCCATTGCCGGACCGAGCGCCGCCTGACCAGGACGGGCATCGGCGCCGATGCGGCCGATGAATGCATCGTCGACTACATTGATGACTGTTTGCGCCGCCATCGCCAACACCACCGGCCATGCCAGGTCGACGATGCGGCGGGCAAGTTCGGCGTCGACGGAAAACAGCCCCTTGGCAGGCGCTGATACGAGGAGCGGCTCGACATTGCGGTCGGGTTGCATTGAGGAACAAAAAGTTGTAACCGATGAGAGGGCCCAATACAACATTCAAAGCCGGCTATCTGAGTAAGTCGAGGTGACAGGTGAGCTTAACAACGAGGGCCAAGTCTCGCGGGATTGCTATTGTCGGTGGTGGTATCGCAGGCTTGGTCGCGAGTCGTGTACTCAACCGCCATCAGTACGTCTGTACGATCATAGAGCCTCGCACAGAACTCACTCTCGGCGGCGCCGGTCTTGTTTTGTGGCCAGCGGCGGTGCGCGCGCTTTCGCAACTCGGGTTCAGCGATGTGCTCGGGCTGGGCACGCCGCTTCGAGAAAGCATCTTGCGCGATACCAAAGGTCGAACCCTACTCCGCATCCCTCTCGCCTTCAGCCGAGATCGGCAGCCGCACGCGCTGACACGGCAGTCGCTGATGCGGCTGCTCAATCAGGATCAATGCAACCCCATCTTGGCCAAATCGTGTACCGACATTTCAGACGTCGAACATCGGCCGGTTCTCACCTTCTCCGACGGCACTCGCATGGAAGCCGGCGGCGTCATCGTCGCTGCTGGTATGAATTCCACGCTCCGCCAGAGCGTTTCTCCAAACGCGCAGCCGCGCGATTGTCACCGCACCTCGTGGCGCGGCGTTGCGCCGATTGAAGACGAGCGCTTGGCAGGGGGAACCGGCATTGAAACGCTGGGTTTGGGATGCCGCGTCGGACTTTTCCCAGCTGGGAATGGGTTCAGCTACTGGTTCGTGCAGCAGAATCTCCATGCCGATGGCCTCATCGCCAAGCCATCCGCTCGCGCTTGGCTCGAGGAGCGCTTGCGGTCCTGGCCGGAGCCGATCGCGCGCATCATCGCAGCCACGCCTGAGGAATCGATTGTCGAAACACCGATCAGCGAGATGCTTCCGCAGCCGAGGTGGCAACGCGGCAACGCTCTGTTGATCGGCGACGCAGCACATGGCATGGCGCCCGATTTAGGGCGCGGCGCGTGCGCCGCCATCGTCAATTTGCTCGCCTTCGATTGCGTCTTGAGCAAGTACGAGTCATTTTCACAGGCCGCTCATTCCTACGTCAAAGCTCGTCGACGGGTTAGTTGGGTGATCCAGCATGCGAGCAGGCTTGCGGGATCGCTGCGTCAGATCGAAAACCGATTTCTCTATACAGTGCGAAACACCCTCTGGCGGTTCCTGCCCCCGCTACTATTGTTTCGACTGATTGTGCCGCTGCTGACCAAGCGTTTGAAGAAACGATCTTGAAGACGCTCCAGGTATAGCCAGCTGACAGCCAGTTGCATCTGAGGTACGTTTTCCGCATGGAATTCATTTCAGTGGCGCTGAGAAAACGTCCGGTCGACGTGGTGCGGACGCGAATCGGTTCGGCCGTGCCGGAGGAAGATCGCGCCAAGCTCGCAGAAAGCAAGTACCGGCCCAAATCCTAGATGGCGAACGAGCGCCGATTCTTCAACAATCGGTTTGTCGAAGTCGAAGGCGGCCAGCATCCTGTCGCTTCGTTTGTCACCGGACTCATGGCGCTGCCAATTTTCACTGCAGCATTTTTGTTGCCGCTGTGCTTGGCGCTGTGGCTGCTCCACCGCGGCGTGGCACAAGGTCGGGTTGGCATGATTTTGGTCGGCGTGCTGCTCGCGGCGCTTGAAGCTAGACTGCTGACCGCGCTTTTTCGAAAACCGAAATAAATTCGCGCACTGCGGCGGCGACGTCGCCAGAACTGTTGATCGCTGAGATCACCGCAGCCGCGCTTGCTCCTGCCCGCGCCACCAGTGGCACGGTTGCCAGGGTGATGCCGCCGATCGCCACCACGGGCAATCCGAGCCGGCAGACGCAGGACAGCTCCTCAAGCGTCACTTGCGGATCGGGATTCGGTTTGCTGACGGTAGAAAAACAGGGACCGAAGCCGATGTAGTCGGCGCCGCCTTGGTAAGCAGCGATGGCCTGCTTTTCGTTGTGCGTGGAAATTCCGATGATAATTTTGCCGCCAGCGATTTTGCGCGCGGCTGAAAGCGGCAGATCATCTTGACCAAGATGCACGCCATCGGCGCCGCCCGCGAGGGCAACGTCCAAGCGATCGTTGACGATCAGCGTCGCGCCGGCTGCCTCGCAGACCGGCTGCAGCGCTCGCGCCACTGCCAGCATCGCCGCGGCGCCCGCACCCTTCATCCGCAATTGCAAAACGCGAACGCCGCCTTGTAAAAGCAGGCGCGTCAGCGCAAGCGACGAGGTGACATCCGCCGGCCGATCGATCATCCCGTACAGCGCCGAGAACTTGATCATCGCCGGCTCAATACTCAATGTCGTCGTCGAGTACGTGGGTATCCACCGTCAGCGACGGTAAATAGTCTTCGTGCGCATAGAGGTAGACGTAGTGCGCATAGATGTCGATCACCTTTTTCATGTACTCGCGGGTCTGAGTGTAGGGGCAGAGCTCGATGAATTCGTCGAGCGGCCGCGTCCCATTTTTCGTCACCCATTTGCGCATCGCCGTCGGGCCGGCGTTGTAACTGCCGGCGCCGAGCGGAATTTGGCCGCTGAATTTTTGCAGCAGATGGCCGATGTACCAGGCGCCGAACTCAATGTTTCCCTCAGGATCGTACAGCACATCCTCGGTGTACGGGCGACCAATTTGCAGCGCCACTTTGCGGCTGGTCGGAGGAATCATTTGCAAAAGTCCGATCGCGTCGGCATACGAGACATCGAGCGGGTCATACGCAGTCTCTTTTTGCATGATGGTGTAGAGGTAATAGGGCGGATTTTTTCCTGACAAAGCGTACTTCTCAATGAACGCTTGGTACGCGCGCGGATACATCGCCTGCCACCATTTGCGCGCGTTGCCGTCGAGGTGTGGATCAAAGCGAAAGGCCGCTGATCCATAGCCTTCGGCGAGCAAATGCGGCCGATGAAAATCGCTGCCGCGAACGTAGCGGTCTAGCAGCAATGGCAGCGCGCGGGCGTGACCGTAGCGCTTCAAGAATTCCTTTTCGCCGCGCTCGAGCTCGGCGCTGGCTTCAGTGAAAAGTCGCGCCTCGATCAGTTCGTCGACGCGCAGGATGAGCGCATCTTTTTGCGGCGCCGACTCGAGTTTGCCGAACGCCGGCGCGCCGCCGTGCGCCGGCGGTAGCGGCGCAGTCGCTACCCCGAGCGCGGCCAGTTTTATCCGCGCCATGGTGGAGTAGTAGCTGAGCGGATGATCCGCTGTAATTTTTTTGTAAAGCGATCTGGCCTCGTCGCTGCGCCCGAGTTTTTCAAGCGTGCGCGCCTGCCAATAGTCGCCTTTGCCGCCAACGTAGGCGCCGCCGCGACGGCCGAGCATCGCGAACCATTTTTGCGCCTCTTCATACTTGCCGTCGAGCCAATAGGAAAAGCCGAGGTTCCATTCGGCATCGTCGGAAAAATTGGTGTGAGGATAGCGCGCCAGATGGACACGCAGCGACGGGATGGCGTCGCGATAGCGGCCGCGATTAAAATCGATCCAGCCGATAAGATAAGAGGCTTCGGCAGCGAAGCGCGAATGGGAAAAATGCTCGACTACCTGTCTGTAGCCGCCGATCGCTTGGTCATCTCGATCTGCGCGAGATTCGGCGCGGGCGCCGTGAAACAGCGCTTCGGCACGCTCGGCTTCGGTTGGCAATCGCGGCCAGACATGTAGCAATTTTTCAGCTGCGCCGACGTAGTCGTGACGCATGCGGTAGAGCGTGGTGCCGGCCAAATGTTCGGCGGCATCGCGCAGCGGGGCGGTGGCCGAAGCCGGCACCCGCTCAAGCTCGACCAAAGCCTCTTTCCAAGCGCGATTCTGGCTCATGATCTTGGCGCGCTGGAGACGCTCGGCGGGGGAAATTTCTGCGCTCGGGTCGAGCGCCTTCATCTTTTGCAATGCTCGCACCGCCAACGGGTGCATTGGATATTCGTCGTAGATGTGCCGGAACCCGGAGAGCGCCGCTTTGGCCTCGCTCATTTCGGCAACACGAAAGTGCGCCACTGCCGCGTCGACTTCGCTCGAATTCTGTTTGAGCGCCTGTTCATAAGCGCGCTTGGCTTCGCTGTTTTTTTTTGCCGCGTACAGCGCATCCGCACGTCGATAGCCGGCCAACACCTGAAAACGGCCGCCAAGTTTTTCGAGCTTGGCAAAATCGCTGGCGGCGCGGGTATTTTCGCCCAGCATCAACTCCGACTGCCCGAGCACAAAGAGCGCATAGTCGCGGTTGCGCAGCGACAGCTTTTCACAGCCGCGCATTTCTCGCTCAGCGACTTCGTAGTCACCCTCTAGGTAGGCGCGAAAACCGCGGCTAAGATGGTCGACTGGAGATGCGGCATGTGCGGCAGCCGCGAACGTGAAGCTGGAAAACAGGAGCACATTAAAGCGCACTGCGGCTCAGTATATATGGCTTTGTCTCGATGAGAGATCATGGCAGAGCGATCGCATCTTCGCATCTTAATCCCGCTCGCAAACCCCCGCCGCCGTGTCGCCGAACTTCGTCGCAGCTGGCACGCCGGCGCCGAACGAAAATCAGCCGCTTAACCGAAACAAAATTTGGCATTCCTTCTGACTTTACTAAGCCATACCCTGGCACTAACGTCCGCGGAAATTTCGAGGCTCAATAAATGTCTAGTCTACTCAGTCGTTTTGCTATTCTGTCTTGTTTCTCTCCTGCTCAGCCAATACCGGAAACAATCCAAACCAAATAGTGGCGTCGGGCTGCTTAGGGATCGTCTGCGACCTGTGAATTCTTTCCGACGCGTTCGGCGGCGAGGCGAAAGAGCTCTTCGTGACGGGCGATGATCGCAGGCCAGGCGAATCGGCCGATGCGATCGCGGGTGGCGGCGGCCATGGTCCGCCGGCGATCATGATTGGAGATGAGCTCGACGACGTGGTCGCAAAGTTCGTCGAGGTTCGAGGCCAAAAGGCCCTCGCGTCCCGACTCGACCACGTCGGTGATACCGCCGAGTCCCATCGCCACCACCGGGCAGCCCGCCGCCAGCGCTTCGAGCGAAGCGATGGACATCGCCTCTTTGCGCGTCGGCAGACAGAACACCGAGCTCTCAGCCAAAATGTCGCGCACTTTTTCGCGCGGCTGAAATCCGGGCAGCTCGATCCATTTTTCGACGTCGAGCTTTTTCGCCAGCGCGCGCACGTTCACCATCTCGGGACCGTCGCCAATCAGAGTAAACACCGGCCGCAAATCGGGCGGTAGTGCGGCATGCACGCGTGGCAACATGCGCACCAGATCGGTGGGTCGCTTGCGTTTGGTAAAGCGCATGGTGGTAGTGACGCGCGGCCGGTCCGGTTCGCGCCGGCTGCAGGCCCACCGTGAAGCATCGATGCCGTTGTGCAGAACGAATGCTTCTGAGCGACCGGTTGCACGGCGCACATCTTCGGCGACAAATTCCGACACACCCGACAACAAAGTCGGCCAATTGCCCCATCCAAGCAGCGAATGGCCAAGACGCAAGCCGCGCCCGACCGGCCCGCGCAGCACCGAACATTCGGTAAACAGGCTCGGCAGCCCGCGTCGCTTGGCCAGGAAAGCTCCGACGTGGGCCAACGGAGAAAAAGCGTTGTGGGTATGCACCACATCGGGCTTGAGCTCCGCTAAAAGCGCGTCGAGTGTCGCAATTCCCGCAGGAGTAGCGATGGTGTCAAAGCGCGGCGTGCGTGCGATCGGTAAGCGATGCACTCGCACTCCTTGCAGGTCGCTCTCGGACGCTGCTTCGGCGCCCGCCGGGGTCACGCAAATGATGTGGGTCTCGTGGCCGTGACGCGAAAGCTCGCGACCAAGATCGCGCAGGTGGAGCTCAAGCCCACCGATGCGCGGCAAATACCAGTCTGAGACAATCGCGACTTTCATTAACGAGAAAAACCATACAGTCCGACGGCAACAACAGCAATCGCCGCGGCGCATAGATGGTAGCGCGAGCGTATCCGCAAGAAGCGCGAGTCGGGCACCAGATCAGTGCGAAATTTTCCCGGCACCGAAGCGAGCACAAAACTCTTGTAGTATTCGACCAGGAAGCGCTCGATACCGACCAGCACAAACACCGCCATGCCGAGCGGCAGGGCGCCGAGTCGCCACAACAGCGGCGCCACCAGTGTCAGCACCACTGAAGAACGAAAAAATTTGAGCGGCTGAAAGCCTTCAAACGGCGCGTCTTTGTACGCGCCACCCATCGAAACCCCGAGACCAGTGGCAAAGCTGGTAGCAAGCCACATCGTCAAACTCGCGATCGGCAGGGTGAGCGTGACACCAAAAGCGAGCGCCAGGGCGAAGCCAACGCCCGCGCGGGCTCGACCTGTCGCCGACACCGACCGACCAAACAGCGTCAGCTGCTGCGGAATGGCAAAGCGGCCAACATCGCGCGGCGGGCGAAACGACCATTTGTAGATTTCGCTCCAGGTTCGTTCGAGCCCCATCGCGAAAAAGAAAAGTTGGAAATAGGACAGAGCGAAAAATTGCGTTCTCAGCGAAGGCACCGCCGCAGTGAGACCAACCAGGCCGAGAGAGAAAAACAGGCTGCGCGGAAACCTGCGCGCGCGAAATCCTTCGAACGGCCCGTCTTTGAACGCGCCCCACGCGCTGGTGTACAACCCCGAAAGCGCGGCCACGCTGAATACCGAAAACAGACGCCAGTCCATTTTCACCTCCAAGCAGATTCAAAGCAATCTCGATGCCAGCGCAAAAGCACGACCTGTCTGTACCTAGCGGTTGAAATCACGCAGCGGGCGTTGAAATTTCACCACCTGTTCGACGCCCGGCCCACCACTGCACCAGCGACGGCAGCGCCACCAACGCCGCGACCAGACAACAAACTTCGCCCAAATCGGCGAGCAGGCCAAAGGATCGCAGCGCGCGATTGTGCGAAAGCAGAAGCGAGCTGTAGCCAATGATGGTGGTCATCGAGCACAGCGCCACCGCCGAGCCGGTATCGGCGATCACCTCGGGTAGTTTGTCGACTCCGTCCGAACGCAAGCGCGCCCAAATATTGGCGGCGTAGTCGACGCCAACTCCAAGCGTGATCGGCAGCGCAACGAAGTTCATGAAATTAATTTTCAGGTGAATGAGGCCCAAGATGCCGCCGAGCCAAAACACCCCGACTGCAAGCGACGCCAACACCGGCACCGCACCGCGCAAGCCAAACGCAATCAGTACTAGCAGCGCGACGCCAAAAAGCGCCGCTTCGCTCACCCGTGGACCGTCGTTGATGATCGCCTCCAGCATGCCGGCAAACACCGTCGACACACTCGCCGCGGTCCAGCTCTTGCCGTCGACGTCGACTTTCAGGGCGCCCGAAATCTTCAATAGCTTGTGGCCATCCCAGTCGCTGTAGGTCGCCGGATCGGTGTCGAGCGCGACCAGACGACCGAGCTCGCCGCTTACTTCGGTGAAATTTTCACGCGCCACCGCGGGCAAGTCTTTCACCGTCAGCGTTCGCAAATAGTCAGGCGGACGCCACTCCGTAATCACACGCTTGTCATCGGCCGAGAGGCTATCGACATGGCGGTCGATTTTTTTCTTGAGCGCTGCAAGGAGCTCGAGTTTCTGGTTTTGATCCGGCGGCAACAGCGACTGCAGCGTCACCACCGACTTGAAAATGTGCGCGCTACCACGCGCGGCGTCCTGTTTGCGAATTTCCGCCGCGACCTTTTCAGCCTCCTTCGCCGAGTCGACGATGAACACCGCTTTCTTGGCGACGTTGCTGCCATCCTGTCGACGGTTCAGTCCGAGCAGCGACTCCATCACCGGCCACAGCCGCTGCGACGGCGTGTCGTCGGTGCGAAGGTTTTCGAAATTCCACTCGAGCGGATCGCGCGCGTAGCGAACCAGCGGGACGGTGGCCGCAGCGATCAGAAGCAAGGTCACCGTCGAAAGCAAGATTGGCGTACGTACCGAGAGTCGGCCGAGTGCGAAAAACGGCCGCCGCCACAAATTTCGCCGCGGCGTCAAGCGCCCGGGAAACCAGCGTTCGCCCAGCATCACCAGCGGTGGCACCAACGCAAAGGTCGCAAGCCACACCAGCAGCATGCCGGCGCCGCCGAGCAGTCCAAACTGGTTGAAGCCGCGAAAACTGGTGAGCAAAAGACAGCCGTAGGCGACACTGGCGGCGATCATCGCCGTCGCGGTACCGCGCAGCGTCGACGACAACGCTACCGCCAGCGAGGCATCGACTTCGTGTCCGAGCTGGCGCTCCTCGCCATAGCGAGCCAGTAGAATGATCGGCGCGTTGATGCCGTTGCCGAGAATGATCGAAATCAAGAACGCGGTGTTCATGTTGAGGTAGCGAATAAAAATCTCGGCAATGGTGAGCGACAGTAAAAGCCCGAGCACCGCGGGCGCCCCAATCACCCAAAGTAGAAGCGCGCGGCGAAAATAGGCATAGATCACCGCCATCACCGCGAGGAAGCAGAGAATGCTGGCCAGCGCCAGATCGTCGCGGATGCCGTTCTGTTCATCGATCGCCTGCGCGATCCCGCCCGAGTATTGCACGCGCAAGCTGGGATGAAAGGAAGTGGGACCGAGGCGCTGTACCAATGCATCGAGTGCAGCAACCAATTCGTGATCGGCGGAGGAGGCAAACCCTTCGCCGCGACGCTGCAGCACCAGACCGAGAAACTGTTGGCGGTTTTCGCTCATCTCGTAATAGGGTGACGGATTCTGCTGCGGCACTTTGGTCTGCAGTCGCTGACGAAGCACCTCGAGCTCTTTATCGGGATCGCCCTCGAGATCGTCCGAGAACGGACTTGTGCGCTTGGCAACACCCGATCGAACAGATCGCTCGCCTGCTGTAG
>JAHFDU010000077.1 GCA_023248835.1 Myxococcales bacterium
AAGGCGGGAAAATGGCAGCGATACAAGAGCGACAGCGCGCGCGCCGGCGACAGCGGTTCCAGTCGATCTTCGGACGATTTTTGCAAGAGTATCAGGCCGCGCAAAGGCACCGATTCGCGCTCGTGGTACAAACCGTCGCCGATCCACGGGGTGCCGTCGAGCATCCAACCCCCGTGCTTCGACTTCGCTGCGCTTTGCTCAGGACGATCGCGGTCGGTAGGGCGGACGACGACGCGCTCGTCGGAGAGAATGCGCACGCCGTCGAAACACGAAGCTGCGCGCGAGATCGTACTTTTGCCGGCGCCCGACGGACCGCTCATCAAAAAACCGCCGCCGCGCCCCGCCATGGCGGCGCTGTGCATGAGCAGCCCGCCCTGCAGCGTCACAGCGTCGAGCACCAGCAGCTCGGGCAGCGGTGCCCAGAGCATCGGATTAGTATCGAGGCCGCGAATGTAGCGGATCCGACCCCGGGTGCGACCGGGCGGCAGATCAACTTGGACGGACTCGAGCGACCCAAATTTCGATCCATGCAGGATAAACGAAGTGGTCTCACCGTCGCCGTGCACACGGTGGGATTCATCGTTGTAGAGTAGGGGCAACGATGATCCGAAATCACCAGCCTCGACGGCGTCAGCGTCGAGCGTCAGGGTTGCGCTGTCCTCGACGGCGAATTTCGAAAACGGCGCCAGCCCACCGCGCGGCGGCACCAGACTCGACAGGACCGCTGCATCGGCTGTGGTGGCGCGCACCCGCACCACCACATTACCGACCTGAAAGCCCCACTTGTTCACGAGTTCTTGCAGGGATCAAAAACAACTGGGTTCTTGGAGCAGCCACCGTCGGCGCTGGTAAACCCGACGCCGACAATTTCTAACTTGCAGGAGGTGAGCAGCATCTCTTTGCGCTCAAGCGGAATGTCTTCTAAGTCGGGTGCTTCGTAGATTTCGAGAGGATCATTCATGATAAGCCGGCTCCTTTGGTTTGCGCTTCGCCACGATCTTTGCCAAGGCGTAGTCGGATAAGTCCGCGCGGTTCTGGCCGCGCTTCGCCATAGTGCACTCGATTGCGCTCGTCGGTGACCGAGCAAAAATAGGAGTTTCCATCGGCTGGGATCAATCCCTCGAGCTCTGCCATGCCGACGCAATTGGAGCAGCCGGCGTGAGTCGAACAGCTGCCACAACCTTCGTTGTGCGGCCGCTTGCGCTTTTTCTGCTCGGGCACGGCTTCGAACCAGCCTTTGGCGAAACCATGAGTGAGCACATCGAAGCTCAGCCGTCGCGACAGTTCACACATGTGCAGTCGACCGTACGGATCGATCAAAAAGTTCGAGCCCGCACCGCACTGATAGAGCGCGTCGGTCTCGGGCACTTCGCCGATCTCGCGATCGTAAAACTGCTTGTATTGATCGCGCGCCTTGTCGTCACGATTCTCGAGTTCTGCCACCTCGGCCGGCGACAGTCGCTCTTTGAGCGGACCTTTGCCGCCGTCGATGCGCGGGCAAATCACCGGGTCCATGCGAAATTTTAGTCCTTCGCGCTCGGCAAACTTCTTGATCTCGAATACTTCGTGAACGTTGGATCGGATGGCCACGGTCTTAAGTGCGACGGTGATGCCGGCCTTGCGCAAACGGTCGAGTCCGCGGCGAAAGCGCCAATATTGTCCGTCGCCAGCGTCGGTGACTTTGTCGTAGGTTTCCGCGGTGTAGCCGTACTGCGTGATGTCGACTTTTTTCGGTGGCATCTCGGTAAAGAGATCGATGATCTTGGAAGTGATCAGCGTCGCGTTGCTGTAGACGACGACCATGATGCCTTTTTGGTGGGCGTGGCGATAAATCTCTGGAAAATCTGGACGCAGCAGCGGCTCGCCGCCGGTCAGAGTCAAGCTGAGTGTACCCAAGTCGGCGAGTTCATCGATCAGTTTACAAACTTGCGCGGTGGTCATCTCGCGCACTTGAGCACCGCGATCAGCCGCTGGCAAATTGACGTAGCAATGCGTGCACGCCAGATTGCAGCGATGGGTGAGCTCGATCGATCCGCAGGCTGGAACCCGACTCGACTGGACTCGCGCGATGAACGCTTTGGTGCGTGGACCGAGTTCACCGTCGGCCCGTAGATCGGCAGCGCTCACGGGCTGACTCTCCCAGCCGGGCCATCGGTGCGCAACAGATCGCGCGCCTGTAGTTTGCCCAAGAAAGTGTCGATGTCGACCTCCACGCTCTGGCCCTCGGGGACAGAAAATTGCTCTCGCACCAAGACGGAAAGGTCGGCACGGGACCTGGTACCGTCGAGATGTTTCCAGAGGAACGATCCGACTTTGTTGAACAAATAGTAATTCTGCATCGGCGCGTGCGGACTGGCGAGCGGGACCAGCACGGTTTCGCCGGCAATGGTGCGCGTCACCGCTTCTTTGGTGCCGTGCGGCCGATCGTCGATTGTCGGGTCAGGCTGGGTCCGGGATGGAGTCGAGATCTCGCTCATTTGACTGTTGGATGTAACATGGGCACGAAACATTCACAACAACCGGCGACGAAACTAGCCGCGCAAATGAATCGGCGCAGCAATGGTCGTGGTGTCGTGGTAGAGCGTAACCAATAGGGTGAACAGCCGGCGAGCGGTCTCGAGGTTCGGCTGCAGCGTTGGCATGAGCTCTCGCAAACGCTCGCCCGCTTCGTCGTGGGTGAGGCGTTTGGCGATGTCGAGCGCTTCGAGGCGCGGCGATTTGGCGCCGGCGTTGAGTTTGGCCATCTCGGTGCAGGTCTGCATGTACTCTTGCATGAGCGGCTTGAGTTCAGTCATGGCGAATAGAAACGTCGCTTCGCGCTCGCCTGAACGGATGGTGAGCACAGGCCCTTTGGGCGTCAGCGCGATTTCACCGCGTGGCTCGACGGCAAAATCTTGATCGAGCGCAAATCGGCCAGCGTCGACCACATCGCGCGCCGCCAGTTGCCACTCGAGCCGGCGTGGCTCACTGCCAGTCGCCCAGATGCTTTCGGCGATGCGCAGCGCGTGCAATTTTCCTTCGATCATTCGCACCTCGGGCATTCTTGGACGGTTGCGACAACTTTACACCATAAGAACTGCATTCAAGCGGCCGCTTCGCGGAGAACAAAATCGCGGCCCGGGTCGAGAGCCGCCAGAAGGTCCATCAACTTATCCGCCGTCGGGACCGAGTCGCCTTGCTCGTATCGGGCATAGGCGTTGCGCGACTTGGCCCCAAGCCGCGCCGCCACCTCTGAGAGGGAGAGGCCATGAATCATGCGCTGGCGCCGCAGCAAGAAAGCCACCCAGGCAACTTGGTTGTTCGCGCCGACTTCGAAATAGTTTCCTTTTCCGGGATAAACGGTGACCGCAAAGCCTGTCTTGTTGACCAGCTCCTCGATAGCGTCCTTGACCATCCTGTAAGCGTTCGCCTTGCTCTTGCCCTGGGTGTCGATGCCGAGAACAGGCACCTCGGCGGCGTACCATTTACCTGACTTCACGATCCGACCGGTAAATCTCATCGTCTCACCAGGGGCGCCCGGAAGTCGGCGTTGATTCGCGCTTCGCGATTCTTACCACCGCCGACAGCCAACAGCTTACAGCTGACAGTGGAGAAAAATCGTAAAATCGCGTTGACCCTCCCATAAATTCGCTCTTGAAAGGAGGACTAGGGCAGGTGATTTCATGAATGAATCCGAAACTGTAGGCTGTCGGCTGTGAGCTTTCGGCGGCGCTCGGACTTCCGGGCGCCCCTGATCGTCTCACTCCTCGTATGAGCCGCAGGATTCCTTTGGCTGTATACTCGTTGATCTCTTTGTGACGGGGGGACTGAAATTTGGTCGGTACCGTTGGTCCAGATGTCGTGGTTTCCGCCATGTCGCTCGAACCGCCAGCCGGACTTCTTCAGTTCCCTTTCGAGGTCGACCCGCCGTCTGAGTGTACACGTATTGGGGTGCAAGTCAAGCGCGGTAATAAGGCGGCAACCGGCGACTCCAGGGCTGGGGCAGTGTGGTATATACGGGACGTCGATGATCACGTTTGGGGTGGTTTGAAGTGAATTCGGCAACGCAAACGATCGAGACCATCGAAGGTGCGGTCGAGCGCGTGCTGTTCTCGAGTGCCGAGAGCGCATTTGCGGTGGTCAAAGTGGCGGTTTCTGGACGTCACGACGGCGTCATCGCGGTCGGACGATTGGTCGGCGTTCAGCCGGGTGAAAACTTGCGTTTGTGTGGCCAGTTTGTCGTCGACAAGCGCTGGGGCCAGCAGTTCAAAGTGGAATCTTATCTTGCAGTCGAACCGGCGACACTCGATGGCATCGAAAAATATCTTGGCTCCGGATTGGTGCCGGGAATTGGCGAGGTGTTCGCCAAACGATTGGTGCAAAAATTCGGCATGGCGACGCTCGAGGTGATCGAACATCATCCGGAACGGCTGCGCGAAGTCGAGGGAGTAGGGGAGGTGCGGCGCCAGCGCATCGTTGGTGCTTGGCGCGAGCAGCGTGCGATCAAGGACGTGATGCTATTTTTGCAATCGCACCGCGTTTCCACCCACCTCGCGCTCAAAATTTTCAAGCGCTACCGCGAGCAAGCGATCGCGGTGGTCAAAGAAAATCCCTATCGCTTGGCATTCGACGTTTTCGGTATTGGATTTCAGACCGCCGATCGAATCGCCGCCGACTTAGGGGTTGCGCGTGACGCACCCGGACGGGTGCAAGCGGGTGTGATGCACGTGCTGGCTGAACTGGCCGAGGAGGGCCATCTCTATTTTCCGCGCGAAGAGTTGGCGATCAAAGTAGCGACGCTGCTCGAGATCGATGCGGGGCTGGTGGCAGACGCTTTGCGTGCGCTCGTTCAAATGCGCGAACTCGAGGCGGACGGCGAGGCGATCTATTTGAAGTCGCTGCACGCCGCCGAAGTTGGCATGGCCGAATTGATACGCGCTTTGCTCGGCCACTCACGGCGCGATCTCGGCATCGATGTCGCTCGCGCAATTGCTTGGTATGAAACGCAAAAGAATATTGAACTGGCGCCGCAGCAGAAGTTGGCGGTCGAGCACGGCATTGCCGACAAAGTCTTGGTTATCACCGGCGGTCCGGGTACCGGGAAAACGACTTTGGTCAACGCGATTTTGCGAATTCTCGAGCGAAAAGGGCAGCGCATTCTACTTTCTGCGCCAACCGGACGCGCCGCCAAGCGGCTGCAAGAGACCACCGGTTGTGAGGCCAAGACGATTCATCGGCTTTTAGAATTTAATCCGCAATCGAATGCGTTTGAGCGCGATCGCGACCATCCGCTCGACGGCGATCTGCTGGTGGTCGACGAGTCGTCGATGATCGACATGACGCTCGGCTATCATTTGATGAAAGCAGTTCCGCCCTCGATGTCGGTGATTTTTGTCGGCGACGTCGACCAGCTGCCCTCGGTGGGGCCGGGGAATGTGCTCGGGAACTTGATCGCGTCGAGCGCCTTGCCGGTGGTGCGTCTGCAAGAAATTTTTCGCCAAGCGGCAGCCAGTCGAATCGTCACCAACGCGCATCGAGTCAAGTGCGGTGAGCTCCCCGAAACCCACGATCCCAGTGACGGCACGGTCAGCGATTTTTATTTCATCGCACGCCAGGAACCTGAAGCGATCGTTTCGACGCTGATGGAGCTGGTGACTGAGCGGGTGCCGCGTCGCTTTGGCTTCGACCCGATGGCCGACATTCAAGTGCTTTCGCCGATGCAGCGCGGGCCGCTTGGTGCGGCGGCGCTCAATCAAGCGCTGCAAGCGCGCCTCAATCCTTCGGGCACGCAAGTGTCGAGCGGAAATAGACAGTTTCGCGTTTCCGACCGAGTGATGCAGACGCGCAATAACTATGAGCTCGAAGTTTACAACGGAGATCTCGGCCGCATCGAAGCCATTGATGAAGCAGAGCGTCGGGTGGCGGTACGATTCGACGATCGTCTGGTGCATTTCGAGTCGGCGGACCTCGACGAATTGGTGCTCGGGTACGCCACCACCATTCACAAGTCACAAGGGAGCGAATATCCCTGCGTGATCGTGCCGCTGCACACCCAACACTTTGTCATGCTGGCGCGCAATCTTCTGTACACCGCGCTGACTCGAGGCAAGAAATTGGTGTTGCTGGTCGGCAGCGAGCGAGCACTCAAATTGGCGGTGCAAAACGTGCGCGGCGTCGAACGCCTGACCCGGCTCAAAGCTCGACTGAGCTTGTCCTGATCTCGCCGCTTTGGACCCGGCGAAACCACGCAAATGACTCGATCGATGCAAACAAGAGTGGTAGATCGTCGACGTGGCCGGACCTGCTCTTATCGTCGCTGACCGAATTACCTTGGCCATTCTTTTGCTCTGTGGCGAGAAGGTCATGCTCGATGCCGATCTCGCGTCTCTCTATGGCGAGTTTGAGCACTTGAGGTACCAATCTGGCACCTCAAGATCATGGGGGGACCGTACGCATCGGGATGCCGGTACCGTTCATCGTCCGAATTCTGAACTGTTGGCTCGTGGCGGTTGGCTGTAAGCTCTATTGGACTTCGTGGGCGCCGATGTCGTAACTGCGACCGCGAGGTCGTTTGTTGCCAAGAGCATCGTAGGGCGGACCGGCGGTTGCTTTGTCGACGCAACAACCGTTGTCACCGGCGTTGGCCGGGTCGCCTTTGGCGAGCTGATAGTAGTCGCCCGCAAACACCGGCGTTGACTTCACCGCACCCGCAATCGCACTGTTGTCGTCTTTGCCGACGACAACTTGCGACAAGGTGAGAGCGCCATCAAATTGGCTGGCGCCGTTTTGCAAGACGATCGAGTGATTGATTGAAAATGGGCTGCCGCTCTTGCACGAGACGGCACCGCTGTTTGCGATCAGCGTCGAAAATCCGACTTCGCCGCTGCTACGATTTTGATCGGCGATGAGCGGCGGGCCGTCGTTCATGAATATGACACTGTTCGAGATCTGGAAGGAGGTGTGGCTGAGCGAGAGTCCGCCCTGACGGTTGTGTGGGCCGATGAGGCCAGCGTCGAGATTGAGGTCGCAACCGACGCTGTGTACCGCCCAACCGGCACAGTCGTGGATGCGCACCCGGCTGAGCTGCAGCGCGATCGGTTTACTGCCGCCATCGGCGGTGCAGTCGAAACCGCTGCCACTTGAAGCCGCGATTTCGACGTTATCGACCGAGACCGAAGTTGAAATGATGGCTTGGCCGATCGACAGGCCAGCGATGACTGGCAGATGGCCGGGGGCAGCACCGACGATGAACAGCTCGGGCATCCCGATCGGAAGGCTCACCGCGCGATAGGCGCGATCGCTGCCGTTCACCAGTAGCCTGACGTGGTTGAGATCGACGTGCGGCAGCGCATCGGCGATTTCGCAATAGGGAAGATTGCCGATCGGATTTCCGATCGATTGGCACGAAACGCCGTTGTCGACGATCAGTAACTCATTTGTAGCGGCGCAGCTGCCGTCGAGTTTGCAGAACGAGGAGGCGCATTCGCTGTGGAAAGTGCAGTCTGTGCAGGTGTGCGATTCTTGACTGCATCCGCGAGTTTCGCTGCAGTCCTTGCCGTCGCGGCAGCCGACGCATTGATGGGTGTCTGGCTCGCAAAACGGGGTCTTGCCACCACAGTTGGCGGTTTGGCAACCGCTCACTGGCGCGTCGGACGAGATTGCACCGTCGCTGGCGTCGGCAGCGACGCCAACATAGTCCTGATAAAAACGGTGAAAGCAGGCGGCGAAAAAAAACAGCGCCAATAATAGCGGGCGGCGCATCTACAGATTCCAACCGAACGCGAGCGCCGCCGATTTCGATGTCACTTCGGGCGTGAGGTGCGGCGCCTGCCGCCAACCGAAAACCGCGAGCGGCACACTGGCGCTGAGCAGCGCGCCGCCAGTGACAAATCCGAAAACTTGTCCGTAGCTGGTATCGATGCGGGCGGCGCAGTTGGGATCGGCTGGAGGACAATGGCGAGTGTGGTCGATGCTGAGTTCGAAAATGCCGAACGCGATGGCGCCGAGCCCCAGCAGTCCAGCGGTGATGGCGCTGCCGCGCAGCGCGACAACGGAGCGCGCAGTTTTCGCTGGCGGTGCGGGCCACGCGTTGGTCGATTGGATGGGCGACTGTGGTTTTGGAGGCGTTGCAAGTTGAGGCGCAGGCAAGGTTGAAAGCGCACGGTCGGCAAGCGTTCCGAGCGCGTCAGCCCCCAGCGCTTCGGTGCAGCCAGGGCAGGCGCGCTCGAATTGCCAAAACGTTTGGTCTACCGATCGGTAGAGCCAAAGGTGCAAATTGTAGCCGGGCGGAGTGCGCTCGTCTTCGATCACCCGCGCACCCAGTGCCAAAGCTGCGCCACCGGCGCGCGCGCGGGCGCAGGCGGCATCGCGACACGGAGCTGCCTCCGCCCCTTGCGCTAGGGTTGGCAGCGACTGCTTTGCTACCAGCACGTCGCGCAGCCGGCTGTCGAAGGCGTGTTGCCACTCGTCGCGGCTGGGCACAAAGCCAGAGAGTTCGGTTGGCACCAGCACCGCTTCGGCGCGTGGCTCTGCGTGCGCGTCGCCGCTCAACCCAGCGACGATGAAAAACCATGAAACGGTGGCTGTAAGTAGACGGGACAATCGATTCGACGCTATGCGACCTCGATCGCTCGGTCAAGCTGGAACGCCTACTGGCACCTTAATGCGATCGTCCAGCCCTCGTGCAGATAGCTGTGGCGAATCGTGCCGGGAGCGCCGCAGGTGATCTTTTCGTCGTCGAGAACGCAAAGTTCGTGTGGGCCGAGCGTCGCCTCAAATCCGGAGCGGGTGGCGGCTGGCACTGCGCCGATTCTCTTGCCGTCGAGAAACACCGATGAGGCGCGCTTGCAGCGGGTGTTGTCGACGAAGAACACCACCTCGGTTTTGGCAGGTTCGAGTGCCGGTGGTTTTCCGGCGGTTTCTGAGGTTTCGTTGTTTTCCGTTTTCTCAGTCTGCCCACCTGGTGCGCCGGGCTCGCCTGGTGCTGGCCAGTCGGCGGTGGCGGCAGCAGCGCTGGCACGGTGCTGCGGATCGCCCTTGAGCGCCAGCGTCGGCAAATCGCAGCCGGCGAATTTGAGCTCGTCGTTGAGCTGGTCGTGCAGTGCAAATTTCATTTCCCGGTAATCCACCAGCAGCGCCGTGTAGTCCCGAACTACCCGCTTCACTTTGGCCCGGTAATCGGGCGTCAGGCCCAAGCTTTCTCCGAGTCGATCGAACTCGCGAATTTGTTCGTAGTGACGGCCGAGCTCGCGACCCGCCAGCAAATACTCCGCCCCAAGCCGCAGCGCGCGCGCATACGGCGTCGCCACGGTCTCGCAACGCTCGCGCTTGTTCTTTCTCTCTTTCGGACCGCTCCGATTGATGGTCGCCAGAATCTGCTGAGCCGAGCGGGCAAACTGGTCGCGCGTCGCCTGCATGGCCGCGGTCAACTCGACAAAGCGATCGACCATGCGGCGATAATCTGCTGTGTCGCCGAAAACGTCGTCGATGACCGGTGCACCTTCCGGGCGAAAAAACACGCCACCATCGATCGGAACGGCCGCAATGGTTGCGAGCGCGCTGACAACAAGAAGCAGGTTGCGAGTTGGCACCACGACATAATTATGGCACAAGCAATGCCATCCATGTCGAGTCCTCTGCCGCATTTGGTATTTACCACGCCGCGCAAATTGCCCGACGCGCGTAAACTTGCGGGCAGGGTGGTGGTGCTCGACGTCGCATTTGCCGCCGATGGCATGGGCACGCCGTTTGAAGAGACCACGCTTGCGTTTATCGCAACGCTTGGCAGTCGCTTGGCTGCTTGGATCGATCACCACGATCACCAACGGCACGCGGATTTTTCGACTGACGAACGCTTTGTGCTCGCTAGCAAAGCCGAACACGGTGCCTGCCCGGAAATGGTGACGCCAGAACTGGTGCGCAAGATTGGTCCGGTGGATACGTTGGTGTGCCATCTCGATCTCGATGGCCTCTACGCGGCCGCCAAGTGGCTGCTCGGTGGCGAAGAGCCTTATGCTGGCGCCGACGCTGATGCGCGCGCGGTCGACACTCGCATCGGCGTGCCGGGGCCGATCGCCGAGACCATCGATCGGGCGCTGCGTGCGCATTTTCGCGATGAGGGGCTCAAGCATCGCGTGGTGCGCTATCTATACAGTCGCTGCAAAGACAAGGTGCTGTGGCAGGAGATCGTGCAGGCAGCGCGTGCCTTCGAGCGCATGGCTGAGGAGGCCAAACGTTTGAGTGGCTTGTACGAGCGACGCGGCCGCGCGGTGATCGTCGATGCTGGGGCGTGCGCCAAACAGCCGTATGACAAGACGCTGCTCTTGCTCGAAGGCCAGCGACTTGCCGACGTCGCCATCGTTCGCGAATCGGGCAACATCACGCTTGCCGCCGCGTTCGATTCCGGCATCGATTTTATTGAAATGCTCAGTCTCGGTGGCGGCATGCCGACGCGGGTGTCGATCGCCGAAGGTCGCCTCGAAGTGGCGTTGCAGAAAATCAACAAATGAAGTTGAAGAATTTGAGTTCCATTGCACGGCGATTGATTGAAAGCTACGCCTCGGCGCCGCCACTGACGATCAAGGCCGAGCACGAGTTGCCGTCGCGGGCGCGGGTGGCGGAGCTTTTGTCTGAACTGCGCGAATTGATTTTTCCAGGTTCGACTGGAGGAGTGCAGTCGATCGGCGATGCCGCGCTTGCCGACGTGGAGACTCGTGTCGACAGGATGCGCGCGGTCCTGCGCGAGCAGGTGTTTCGCGGCCTGCACCATCGTTGCGTTCAGGCAGGTGGCGAGTGTACGCTGTGCGCGGACAAGGCGACGAAAATTTCTGAAGCGCTGTGCGAATCGCTGCCCGATTTGCGCGCGCTGCTGCTGTCGGATGTCGTCGCTGCGTATGAGGGCGATCCGGCTGCTACGGGCACCGACGAAGTGGTGTTTTCCTATCCCGGAATCCAGGCGATTTTTGCCTACCGCTTGGCGCATCGACTGCTCGAGCTCGACGCACCGATCGTACCGCGCATGATCACCGAACTGGCGCATGCCGAGACCGGCATCGACATTCATCCGGGTGCCACCATCGGGCCGTCGTTTTTCATCGACCACGGCACCGGCGTGGTGATTGGCGAGACCACGGTGATTGGCACCCGTGTTCGTCTGTATCAAGGTGTCACCCTGGGCGCACTGTCGGTGCCGACCGGCGCGGCGCGGCAGCTCAGTCGACAGAAACGCCATCCCACCCTCGAAGACGACGTGATCATCTATGCCAACGCCACCATTTTGGGCGGCGACACGGTGATCGGTCGCGCCGCAGTGATCGGCGGGAACAGCTGGATCATCAGCAGTGTGCCGTCGAGGATGTAAGAGCGGCAACGCTTGGTTCACAGCCGACAGCCGACAGCCGACAGTTTCGGACACGGAAGAGGCTGGAAATGCGGTTGCACGGTCCGGCGAGCACAGTTGACCGGCCGCGGCGTTTTCTTGTTGCGCTTCATCATTTTTTCGGTCTTCGTGCGCAGGGAGTCGCTTGGTCTTTGCAATCTGCTCAACGGGATCGCCAATCGTACGGCGTCACCACTCAGGAACTCGCGTAGGCCGCCGTGGCGGAGACCGTGATCGAGGCGGAGACGGAGGCAGAGCCGGAGGCCGAGGCCGTGAGTCGAGGCGGTGGCCGGCTCCGTGTACGTGTCGCTCAAACCTGGCGGACCCTGGTCCGTCAGGTTCATCGTGGGCGTGGGAGATTAGATGAAGTGGCTGGCCTCGAACGCGAACGAGGTGACGGGTTAACGTCCCTCAAGAATTTAACGCGCTCAAAGGCGCATGCGAGGGAGACCAGCCATGGAACATATAGCGATAGATCTGGGTGGACAGCAATCACAAATTTGCGTGCGGTCGAGCGACGGCCAGCCGTCGGCAGAGAGCACGGACTTTCGTTTCACGCCCACGCCCACGAAACTGACGGATCTTCAGGGGTGTGTTTATTAGCGAGTGTCCGGCGCAGCCACCTGGCTGCCTCGCGCATTCCGTCGATGCCAATCGCGCGTCCGAGCGCGCCGTTGTAGTTGGTGTTGGCGTTGATGTCATAGGTATAATGACGCCCGTCAGCGCCGGTGACAAACTCGATGCCGGCGATGTCAATTCCCTCGGCCGCGCAAAGCTGAAGGTAACTTTTCACCAGCGGATCGCCCTCCCCTATTGCCGCCGGCGAAAACTCGGCGCTGCCGTCGGTAGGGCAAACGTCGGGCTGGCGACGCTCGGCAGCGCAGGCGTCGGCAGGACAGAGCTCGAATCCGCCCACCGTCGAGCTTTGCATCGCGAACAGGAACCGCCCACCGCAGAGTTCGACGCGAGTGATGAAGGGTTCAGCCGGCGCGATGTATTGCTGGAGCACGACCTGCCGGTTCGGACCAGGATCGTAGCCGTTCGAATCGAGGCGCGCTGCTAGCTCGCCAGCGTCGTGAAATAGTTCGATGCCGAGGCCTTTGCCGCCCTGGTTGTGCTTGGTCAGAAATGGTCCGTCAAAAGTGCGCGCCGCTTCTACAATCCGATCGCGCCCGACCGCGAGCACGGTGCGCGGGGTCAGGATCCCATGCCGCCGCAGCACCAAATCTTGCCTGAGCTTGCTGACTTCGATCTCAAACGCACGCGCGCCGTTGACCACCCGCGCGCCCCAGGAGTCGAGCCAGGCGAGCTGCTCGCGCATCAGCGCCACGCTCTCGTCGTGGCCGCGGGTGTGCGACGACGGACTCATTCGGTTCCACCAGATGCCCGGCTCGGGCGGCCGCGCCGGATCGACCGCGCCATGCCAGACCTCGTGCAGCGCGACCGGAAAGCCTTCCGCATCGAGCGCTACAGTGAGTGGCGGCAGCCAAGCGGGATTTTCGTAAAGCACGTGCACCGTTGGCAAAAGGTTTTTCATACGGCGACCTACAGTGGGTCGATGCGATAAATCCGCGCCGCGGTCATGTCGACGAAGTAGAGTTTCCCGTCAGGATCGAAGGCGAGACCGCCGATCGATCCGGCGGGCCGACCAGTGTCGAGGAAGCGCACTTCGGTGCCCGACAGATCGATGGCGTGGATGCGACTGGTCGCATTGTCGGCGACATAGAGCAAACCGTCGTCCAGCACCAACCCACTCGGAGTTGTGATCGTGCCCTTGGGGACAATCTCGCTCAGGGTGGCACCCTCCATCCTGACCGGAATGGTCGGCTCGAGCGCAGGCAGTTTCCGGCCAACCT
>JAHFDU010000393.1:0-571 GCA_023248835.1 Myxococcales bacterium
GTCGACGCCTTTGTGGCCAAAGCCAAAGACAAGACCTCCGATTTCCGACTGATGGGGTTTGGTCACCGCGTTTACAAGAGTTACGACCCACGCGCTCGCATCATAAAAAAAGCCGCCGACGTGATCTTGAAAAAATTTGGCGTCGACGATCCCAAACTCGAAATCGCGCGTCGACTCGAAGAGGCCGCGCTCAAGGATCCATATTTCATCGAGCGCAAACTTTATCCCAATGTCGATTTCTACAGCGGCATCATCTACCGCGCGCTCGGCATTCCGACCGACATGTTCACCGTGATGTTTGCGCTGGGTCGTTTGCCGGGCTGGATCGCGCACTGGAAAGAGGGCATCGAGTCACCCAACGCCAAGATCGGCCGGCCGCGCCAGATCTACACCGGCGCCACCGAGACCCACTACGTCCCGATGGAACAGCGCAAGTAAGCGTTTGCGGGAATAGCCCAAGGGGCCGCGCAGAATGCTAACGCAGATTTCGATTCTCCGATGGAAATGCGCCAATTGCAGTTGATTGGCATCCGCGACTCGCGCGGGAAGCGCGCGGCGGGGGGGAGGCTCG
>JAHFDU010000393.1:581-3423 GCA_023248835.1 Myxococcales bacterium
TATAATGGAGCGACTCGCCGACTTTTCGATTCGTCACGCGCGCAAGATAGTTTTCGGCTTTGTCGTGGTGGCGGCGATTTCGCTCTATGGCACCACCAAGCTGCAGCAAGAGGAAAACTTGCTGGTGTTCTTGCCGACGCAAGATCCCGACGTCCAGCTCTTCAATGAGGTGAGCCGCCGATTCGGTGCGCTGAGCGTGGCGCTGATTGGCGTCGAAGCGCCTGACGGTAGCGACGTTTTTTCCGCCGACGCGGTGGCCAAGATCGCGACCGCGTCGAATCGGATTCGCGACATTCGCGGCGTCGATCGGATCGTTTCGATGAGTACGCTTTCCGATCCGGTGTCGGGGCCGGCGGGTGCCGAGCTCACGCCGCTTATCGCCGCGGCACCGAAAAGCGTCGCCGAATCGCGCGCTTTGCGCGCTAAAGTGTTGTCGCGCGATTTTGTCGCCGGCAGTTTTGTTTCGCGCGATGGGCGAGCCGCGCTCATTTTGGCGTTCTTGGTACCGGGTGCCGGCGAGCGCCAAGTCACCGACGCGATTCGGCAAGTTACCAACGAAACTTTGTCGCCGCTAAAGATCTATCTCGGCGGTGCGCCGTTCGCCGGCCGATCGATTTACGACGAAGCCCAGAGTGATGTGTGGAAGTTGTCGCCTTTGGCGCTGCTGGTGCTGTTCTTGGTGGTGATGCTGTCGTTCCGTGATCCGGTCGGCATGGTGCTGACGATCTGCTCGGTGGCCTTCTCGGTGCTGGTGGTGCTCGGCGGCATGGGGCTGTACGGCGAACATTTTACCGTCGCTACCTCGACGCTGCCGGTGATCTTGTTTGCCTCAGGTAGTTCCTATGCCGTGCATGTGCTCGGCAGGTACTATTTGACCAGCGCCACGTTGCCCACCAACGAAGCGATCAAAAAAGCGCTCTCGATCGTTGGACCGCCGCTGGCGATTGCCGGTGGCACCACCGCGATCGGTTTCTTTGCGTTTGTCTCGACCGACGTGCGACCGATGCGCGCGTTTGGCATCGCCTGCGGATCCGGCGTGCTTATCTGCTGGGCGACTTCTTTGCTCTTGGTTCCGGCGGTCTTGTCGCTGTGGCCGCGTCGGTCAGCGCACAGCGCGCGCATGACGCTGCTCGGCGAGGGGCTGGTGGGATTGTGGAGCGCGGCACGGCGGCACCGCTTGGTCGTCATCGCTGGCGCCGCGGCGGCGGTGGCTGGTTTGGTTCGGCCGATGATGCAAGTGCAGGTGGTGATGGAGCCGCGCGCTTTTTTTCGCGTTGGTTCTGAACCGTGGCAGGCCGAGCGGTTTTTGAACGAGCGATTTGGCGGCGCGACCTTTGTGCAAGTGGCGCTGCATGGCGATCTCGACGATCCAACTACGCTGCGCGAGATTGCGCGTCTGCGCCATTTCGCCCGCTCGCTCGACGCGGTTTCGCAAACCAACTCGATTATTGAGCCGTTGATTCTGGTCAATGACGTCATGGGGGCTGGTCGACGCTTGCCCATCACCCGTGCCCAAGCGGCGAATCTGTATTTTTTTCTCGAAGGCGAAGCCGGTATGCAATCGCTGATTGCCAGCGGACGTCACGATGCGCTGATGCACATCCGGGTTCGCGGCGATGCGACGCCGGTGGTGGCGGCGATCGAGCACTATGTGCAGAACGATTTGCGCTGGACGCCACACCGACTGGAGGCCAAAGAGATCACCCAAGAGATCGTTTGGGTGAGCAAGGCGGGAGGGCTCGAGCGCGTTGACCAACTTCGTCTCGACGACGTAGTGAAGCAGCTGGCGCTGCCGGCGGCGGATGACCCGAAGTGGCAGGCGCGCCGCGCGGAGGTGGTGCGCAGTGTTTTTTCGAGTGAAGAGGCACCACCTCTTGCACCCTACAGGCGCGAAGAGGTGCTTCGGTTGGCGACTGCAGACGATTCCAAGTTTGCGGCTGAGCTGGCGCTGGCGACTGCGAACGCGGACGACGCCAAATTCGCCCTCGAGCTGCTGCACGGCCGATTGGAATCGGAGCGGCGTGATCTGGCGGTGTCGGGCGGCGTCGCCAAAATCCTGACGGTGCTTGGACTTTCACCGACGAGCAAGGTTGCCCAAGAACTCATTCCAATCGTCGACGACCTATTCACGCCTGCCAGCGACTCGAGCCGGGAGCCGCTGTCAGGGCGCGTCGCCGGCGAGCCGATTCTGAGTCGCGGTTTTTCCCGTTCGGTCGATCGCAACCAGTGGCGCAGTTTGATGGTTGCGGTGGTGGTGGTGCTACTTCTGCTGGTGGCGCTGTTTCGATCGCTACGCTTGGCGGCTCTTTGTGTGGCGCCCTCGCTGCTCACGCTGGTGGTGCTCTACGGCGGCATGGGCCTGCTCGGTTTGCACATTGATCTGGGGACGTCGTTGGTGGCGGGCATCGCGACCGGCGCCGGCTCCGATTTCGCCATGCACTATTTGTGGTACCTTCGTCGTACTCGAGCGGACGAGGTGTCGCGCAGCGTCGGGCCGATCATGGTGGTGTCGATCGTCTTGGTTTCGTTCGGTTTTCTGGTTCTCGCATTCGGAAAGTCACCAGCGATGAAAATGTTCGGCGTGCTGGCGGCGCTGGCGATGTTTCTCTCCGCCGCGCTTACCTGTGTGCTGATGCCGGCGATGCTGAAGAAAACCGACCTCGAGCGGTAAACCCAGCCACGGGCGCGCAGAGAGATGTTGTTCCTGCAACTCGCGCCCGGAAGTCCGAGCGCCGCCGACAGCTCACAGCCGACAGCCTACAGTTTCGGATTCATTCATGAAATCACCTGCTCTAGTCCTCCTTTCAAGAGCGAATTTACGGGAGCGTCAACGCGATTTTGC
>JAHFDU010000394.1 GCA_023248835.1 Myxococcales bacterium
GTCTCCCTCGCATGCGCCTTTGAGCGCGTTGATTTAGTGAGGGATGTTAACCCATCACCTCGTTCGCGTTCGAGGCCAGCCACTTCATCTAATCTCCCACGCCCACGAAACTGACGGACCGGACCGTCAGCTACCGCGGAAATTGACGGCGTTCGTGTCCGTGCGATTGTCGGAATCGCTTCGCGTCGAGGGCGGCGGCAGATGTGGAATGCCGGAATGCGGGTATGATTAGACGATGAATACCATTCCCGAGTCATACTGGCATTGGGCGGGGCAGCTCTCGCCACGCGGGAGCATGTGTGCGGTGAGTGCCGTGATCGGCATCATCCTGTTTGCAGTGGCCGCTGTACTGATGAAATATTTGCAATATCGAAGACGCGCTGCTGCAGCCACTATGCCCGCCAAAGTGGGGCGGTTGGGCGTGGGAGCGGCGGTGGTGTATGGCAGACTTACAACCGAAGACGGTACGGCTTGCGGCGTAGAAGACTTGTTAGTCAGCAAGGTGTTTTGTGTTGTGCGAGAGACTGGCGAATCAATTCGCGGCGAACCGAACGGCCGTCTCGACCGGATTAATCTGGATCGAGATAAGGAGAAATTCTACGTCGCGGGTGAGTTGATCGAGATGGCCGATCCAAAGCGGGTTGGCTATCGTGAGTACTTGTCGACCCTGACATTGGTGCCGCCGAGCGGGTCGCACGTTACCATTTCCAACGACTCTCCCGGGCAGGCGCAGCGTGGGCGCGCGCGCTTCTATTTACAATGTGCCGTCGCTCTTGTTTTCTTCGGGGCGGTTGTTGGGTATCTATCGCTGTACCGATTTCTCGACCTCAGATTCCAGGGTGAGAAACATGTCGCCAAGGTCGTCGAATTCCGATTGGATAAAGGACCCAAAACGAGTTTTGCGCACGTTGATTTTGAGTGGACCGATCGCGATCAGGTCACGCATTCGTTCTCCCAAGAGATGTGCGACTGCATTCTCCCGTTTCTGAAAAAAGGGATTACCACGGTACCGATCGTAGTCGCCAGAAACGGCAACAATCCACAGCTGGGAGCCGAGGCGACGTTGAACCTCGCCGACGTGATTGCGCCATTCATGATGTGTGGTTTACCGCTTGCATTGGTTCTTATTATTTTCGCTCGGCGTGTCGGCGCGATGAAAGCCGCCGCGCCGCCAACTTCGACATGAGCGTACCGGATCGCCGCGGAGAGAGGCTGTGCGTCCGGAGCGACTCCGACGAGTCTACCCGGCGGCTCGGCGGCGCACTGGGTGAGGTGTTGCGGGCGGGCGACGTGGTCGGGCTCGAAGGCGATCTCGGAGCGGGAAAGACCTGTTTCGCGCAAGGGGTGGCGCGCGGCTTGGGCGTGCCCGAAGAGCGGCGAGTTGGAAGTCCGACCTACACAATCGTCAATGTGCACACCGGGCGCCACACCCTTTATCATGTCGATCTATACCGCCTGCGCGACGTACAGGAGCTTGAGGAGATTGGTTTTTCGGAAATGTTAGAATCGGATGGCGTGGCAGTGGTCGAATGGTTTGAAAGGGTGCCCGAGGCCAAACCGCTCGAGCGACTGGAGATCCAGTTTGCGATTGTGGATGCGACCACCCGGCAGTTGCAGACGCGCACGTTTGGCAAGCGCGGACAGACGCTGCTGACTGAGTGGTCAAAAAAAATGGGAGCGAAATAATGCGTATTTTGTACGGCGTCGTTGGCGAGGGGATGGGGCACGCGACGCGCAGCCAAGTCATCCTGCGTCATCTTGTCGACAAGCACGAAGTGCAAGTGGTGGTATCGGGGCGCGCGCACGCGTTCTTGCAGCGCTCGTTTCCCAAGCTAAAGATTCATGAAATCGCTGGGCTCAACATGGTGTACGAGGACAACGTGGTGAAGCTTGGCCGTACCGCGCTCGATTTTGTTCGTAAGCTGCCGGCGTTTGCCGACAACTACGAAACGTTTTCTCGCATGAGCGAAGACTTTCGTCCCGAGCTGGTGATTTCCGATTTTGAGACTTTCGCTTACCTGTATGCCAAGCAGCACGACTTGCCGGTGCTCAGCATCGACAATATGCAAGTAATGAACCGCTGCGATCTGGATGTGAAGATACCCAAAGGTGAGAAAGGCAATTTTCGACTGGCCAAGGCGTTTGTCAAAGCCAAATTGCCGCACTGCGATCACTACTTCATCACCACATTTTTCTTTCCTGACGTGCGAAAAAAACGCACCAGTCTCTACCCGCCGATTCTGCGCGACGCCATCTTGGATGCGAAATCCACTGTCGGTGAGCACGTCCTGGTCTACCAGACCTCCGACAGTTTTTCCGATTTGCTGCCGCTACTTGAGCGCAGCGGCGAGAAATTTGTCGTCTATGGCCTCAATCGTGATGAAGACCGCGGCAAGGTACAGCTGCGCAACTTTTCCGAGGCCGGATTTGTCGCCGACCTGGCGTCCGCTCGTGCGGTGCTTACCGGCGGTGGCTTCTCATTGATGGGAGAGGCCATTTATCTCAAGAAGCCGATTTTTTCGATTCCGCTAGGCCGACAATTTGAGCAGACGCTCAATGCGCTCTATCTCGAAAAACTTGGCTACGGCGAATACCACACTGAATTTACTGACACCGCGATTGCGAAGTTCTTGGCGCGCGTGCCAAGCTATGTTGCGCGTCTCGGTGAGTTTCGTCACGACCGCAATACTTCGCTGTTCGCGGATCTCGATTCAACCATCGAAAAAATTCGCCTCGACGGACGGTTGGTGTCGAGATGATCTAACTCTTGACGTGCAGCGCCAACTTGCGGTCGAGCGCTGATTTCGCGCTCGCATGAAATAGCTTCCACACTTCGCGGAGCTGTTCGTCGATCAAGCGATCGTCGTCGTCCTCGTCGTCGTCGTCGTCGTCGTTTTTTTCGACGCCGAGTTCGTCCTGCATCTCCTCGAGCGCGTCGGCCAGAGCGGACAGAGATCCAACTCGTAGCTCGGCCACTTCGACGGTGCCCTCAAATTCAATCGGCAGGTAGATCTCCGCCGCAGCGTCGTGCGCTTCCAGCCGATCGAAAAACTCGTCGAGCACGCTGTCCTCGATGTGATCGCTCGCCGAGGTACTGCCCCCGTCGTCCTCGGTGGGAAGACGTCCCGCGCCCAGCTTTTCGAGATGGCCGGAAAGTTCCGCCACATCGTCGTCGGAGAGTCTTTCGGACAGCGGCGCGATTTCAATTTCAGCCATGGACGACCTCAACCTGATCTTGTCGAAAGCGTAGTGTGACAAAGGCGCACTGCGGTTGTCAACGGTTGTCAATGCTCGATAAAGAGCGCATAGCCGAGCAGCACGTTGGTGCCGCTCAACTTTCGGATGCGGACAAAATAAACCCCGGCTTCACTCATCGTCGCCGATTGAATGACGCACACCGAACT
>JAHFDU010000078.1 GCA_023248835.1 Myxococcales bacterium
TGGTGTCGCACTGCCTCTGGCCTGAGTGCGATTGGTTCCGAAATCGGTGCGCTCCCTATTGCTCCAGAGAGTATCGTCGAATCGGGACAGCTCGATCCCGGCGAAGGTTTGAGCATCGATCTTCAAACCAGACAAATATTGCGGCCGCGCGAATTGATCGCGCAGGTGGTCGAACACTCGCCGATCAATTTTGCTGAGCTGGCCGAGGCAAAAATTTGGCCACTGCTACAGCGCTCGCGTCCGGGCGCAGTGAAATCGGGCAAACCCGACCGTCGCTGGCTCAATCTTTTCGGTTGGTCGCAAGATCGCGTTCGCCAAGCCAAGTATCTCGCTGAAAACGGCAAAGAGGCGATCACCTCGATGGGTTTTGATCGGCCGCTGGCGGTATTCTCACCGGCGCGGCCACCGCTGTCGAAGTATTTCAAACAGATTGTCGCAGTG
This sequence comes from Myxococcales bacterium, assembly GCA_023248835.1. Classification (GTDB taxonomy): domain Bacteria; phylum Myxococcota_A; class Polyangia; order Palsa-1104; family Palsa-1104; genus JAHFDU01. The sequence continues at coordinate 442 of JAHFDU010000078.1, forward strand.
GTGACCAATCCGCCGATCGATCCGCTGCGCGAAGGTTCGGCGTTCGATCTCACTGTCTATCTTGGCAGACATCCCTCGGTGCACGAGAGCACGCCGAGTTACGATCCCGAGCCACAGTACAAACTCGACGGACCGTTTTTGCTCGGCGGTGAGTGGGCGCAGATTCGTGACCAGGTTAGCAACAATGATGAGCGGCCGCGCAGTCTGCTCATCGATGCGACCTTTGCCGATGTCGGGCAGTCCAAAGAAATGGCGCGGCGCCTTTCCGAACTGGCGCGCGAAGTGGTACGCGCGGCGCGAACCGGCTCCCACTCGATCGCGCTCATCTCCGATCGCGCCGCGTTGCACCCGGCCAAAGAGGGCGAGCCGCGACGACTGCCGCTGCCGATGGTGCTGGCGGTGGCGTCCATTCACAACGCGCTTTCGGATGCTGGCCTGCGCCGCCGCATGGCGATCGTGGTCGAATCGGGCGAGGTGCAAGAGGGGCACGACGCCGCGCTCTTCATTGGCGTCGGCGCCGACGCGATTCATCCTCACCTGCTGCTCGAACTCGGCGAATCGGAAGCGGCGGAACGCAATTTACTCGCTGGGCTCGACAGCACGCTCAGGCGAGTGATGTCGAAGATGGGCATTACCACCCTCGACGGTTATCGTGGCTCGCGCCTGTTTGAAGCGGTCGGCGTATCGCCTGCCTTGGTCGAATTTTATTTACCCGGCATTGAAGCGCGGCTTGGCGGCGTCGATCTCGACGATGTGTACGAAGACCTCTGCCATCGCTCGGCGCAGGGTGGGTCGCCACACCGCGAACTCGAAGTCGGCATCTATCGCAAAGAGGTGTGGCAGGCGTTGCAAGAGACCGCGCGCGGCAATGACGGCGCCTGGAAAAACTTTTGGAGTTTGATCGAGGAAACGCCGCCGGTTTACCTGCGCGATCTGACCGACTGGAAGCCGGGGCAGACGCCAATTCCCGTCGACGAAGTTGCGAGCGACCAAGAGATCATCGCCGACTGTTTTCGCGGCGCGGCGATGAGTCACGGCGCGCTGCACCGCACTGCGCACCGCGCGATTGCGGCGGCGTTCAATCAATTTTCCGCGCTCAGCAATTGTGGCGAGGGCGGCGAAGATGCGCGCCGCGATCTCGGCGGTGAATGGGAATCGGATCGCAGTCGCATTCGTCAGGTCGGATCGGGCCGATTCGGCGTCGACGCACGCTATTTGGCGTCGGCGGATGAAATTCAAATCAAAATCGGTCAAGGCGCCAAGCCCGGCGAAGGCGGCATGCTGCCGGGCGCGAAAGTGACAGAAGAGATCGCGCGCATTCGCAAGACCCAAGTCGGCGTGACGCTGATTTCGCCGCCACCTCACCACGACATCTATTCGATCGAGGACTTGGCGCAGCTGATTTACAACCTGCGCCAAGTGCATCCGAGCGCCAAAATGTCGGTGAAAATTCCCGCTGTCACCGACATCGGCACCATCGCGGTCGGCATCGCCAAAGCCGGCGCCGACGTCATTGACGTCTCCGGTTTTGAGGGCGGCACCGGCGCCGCCTCGTCGTCGTCGATTGAGCACGCCGGCCTGCCGCTTGAGCGCGCGCTGTCAGAAGTACACCAGGCGCTGACCATTCACGGCGTACGCGATCGCCTTCGACTGCGCGCCGACGGTGGCATCAAGACCGCTTTTGATGTCACCACCATTTTGGCACTCGGCGCCGATGAAGTTTCGCTTGGCACTGCGCTGATGATCGCAGAGCAGTGCATTTTTTGTCACGGCTGCTCCAAAGGCAATTGCCCGGCTGGCATCACCACCCAGTCGGACATCACCGCGCGGCGCCTGATGACCGAAAAAAAAGGCCGCGCCTCCGACGATCTCTTGCCCGACCTTGAAACCTCTCGTTACGAAGATGCACTCAAAGGCGTGACGCGCTATCTATTTTCACTCGCCGGCGAAGTGCGCACGATTTTGGCTGGGCTCGGGTTGCGCCACCCCTCTGAATTGGTTGGACGAGTCGATCTACTCCAGCAAGTACCGTCGGGAAATCGGCGCATCGACAAAGTGGATTTGAGCGAAATTTTGACCGCACTGGGCCCCTTCGACAAGCTCAAGGCGGGCGGGTCAATAGGCCCGACCATGCTGAGCGATAGTCGAAGCACAGCCAATCGCTTGCTGCTCGACGCTGTCGAAAGTTCGCAGGGCGAAACCGTCGAGGTAAACCTTGATCTGGCCACTTGCGACCGCGCGGTGGGCGCCACTGTGGCGGGCCTGCTTTGCCGCCAGCCCACGGCCAAAGAAGTTCGCATCCGGGCGCGCGGTTTTGGCGGCCAAGCTTTCGGCTTCGCCCTGGTCGCAGGGATGGAGCTGGCGCTTGAGGGGTACGCCAACGACTCGGTTGCCGCAGCCATGTCAGGCGGCGTGCTGTCGGTGCGGCCGCCGGCACACTCGATCGATGCCGCGCCGTCGCTGGTGGGCAACGCTGCCGGCTATGGCGCCACCGCCGGAAAACTGTTTGTCGCCGGGCGCTCAGGGCAGCGCCTCGGCGTCCGCAACTCGGGGGCAGTGATCGTCACCGAGGGCGCTGGAAAATATGCGTTTGAATACATGACCGGGGGCACCGGAGTGGTTCTCGGCGAGATCGGCGCCGTCGTCGGATCGGGCATGACCGGCGGCGTGCTTTGGCTGCGCGGCGAGACGCGCTCCCGCCTGCATTCCGCCAGCGTCGCCATTGATCCGGCCTCCAGCGAGGATCTTTTGGGGTTGCGTTTGCTCATCGAAGAGCACCAAAGGCGCACCGGCAGCACACTCGCGGCAGAGCTGCTCCGTGATTGGGAAGCGGCTCAGTCTAGGTTTGTGAAGGTGGTGCCGAAGAGAGAAACGTGACTTATGGGCACTGCGGGCAGTTGTCGTAGAGGCACTGGACTCGATTGAAATCCTCTTGGTACGGAGTGTCTCCCCAGAGATCCTTGCAGTCTTGCCAGCACTGGTCGCTGTGCGGATCGGCGCAGCCGGCTTGCACATCGTCGCCGTAGACGCAGCCATCAAAGTAAAGGCAGTAGTCATCATGGCCGCAGATTTGGTCAACGTTGGCGCAGGCGCCCGCAGTCGCGGTGGCGACACAGCTGGCGCAGCTCACCGCAGCGTCCGTACCAGCGGAGGCGTCCGCATGAGCGACAGCGGCATCCTGGTGAGCGACAGCGGCATCCTGGTGAACGACAGCGGCATCCTGGCCCGCACCAGCATCAGTGGAAGTCACGCCACCGCAAATGGTGAAGCAAGTACCACCGCTCGACTGCCCGTCGTTGTAGCACTGTGAGTCAGCGTGAAACAGCTGGCGGGCGTGCGCGGTTCCGGCCGCAATGCACGCGTTGTCACAGGTGGGGTTCGCGCAGCCGGCAATGCAGTCGAGAATGGTGCTGCAGCTGGTGTCAGCCAAGCAGGCGCTCTGTTGCGAAGCGCACGACACATCGAGGCAGGCCTGGCAGGAATCGATTCCCGCGCAGATTGGCGAAGCACAGTGCATCTCGGCGCACAGGTAGACCGCATTCTGATCATCGATCGATGTTTGACTGTTGCCGGGGTCACACATCGCGTTCGGATCGCCCGAGAGTTGGCAGGTCCACCAGGCGTTACAGCCGGTGTCGCCGGCGCAGGTGCTGATCGCGCTGGCGCAGCTTGACGTGATGCAAGAGATACAACTCGAACCTGCGTCCGAGCCACCATTTGATCCGTTGCTGCCACCGTTGTTGGCGCTGCCATCTTGGCCGCCGTTGCCGCCGTTGCCGCCGTTCGCGTCGTCACCACCGTTGGCGCCGTTCGCACCATTGGCACCATTGCCGCCGTTGCCACCATTTGCGCCATTGGCACCGTTGCCACCATTTGCGCCATTGCCGCCACCGTCGTCAGCGGCCGGGCTGCCGTCCTTAGGAGTGCCGCCACTATCTGTCGCAGCAGACTTTCCCATGTCTGTATGCAGGATCTTGCCGGTGCCGCTGCCGCTGCCGCAGCCAAACAGCAGACTGGCTGAAATTAACAAACCAAGATTTAGCGCCGTCGTTTTCATCGTATCCCTCCAACTGGCCGGCTGCATAGCACAAGAGGAATGCGGCTACAAGCCCCCAAACACCCCCAAACACGAGTCGAGGGGTGCTCGAAAGTTGGCGTTGATTCGCGCTTCGCGATTCTTACCACCGCCGACAGCCGACAGCTGACAGCGGAGAAAAATCGCAAAATCGCGTTGACCCTCTCGTAAATTCGCTCTTGAAAGGAGGTCTACAGCATGTGATTTCATGAATGAATCCGAAACTGTAAGCTGTCGGCTGCTCAGAAACTACCCTCGAGTGCGTCTCCAACCATGGCCCTCGACTGAATTTCCGGCGTCTTCCGTGTCCGAAACTCTCGACTCTTGACTCTCGACTGTGAACCAAAACAGTTTCTGGCTTCTTGAAGCGGCCCCCGGGCCGTAGGAGGCTGTGAGCTGTCGGCGGCGCCGGACTTCCGGGCGCCCCTGGTCAGGAGTCGAGGGCGCTCGACTTTTGGGTCGAGCTCGGCTACGGTTTGGCCACCATGGGAGCCGCCTCCAAGCTAAAGCCTGTCGAAAAAATTTGGCTCGACGGCGCGTTGGTTCCGTTTTCGGGCGCACAGGTGCATGTGTTGACGCACACTTTGCACTACGGCCTCGGCGCTTTTGAGGGCATTCGCTGCTATCGCCGCTACGACGGGCGCGGCGCGATTTTTCGTTTGCAGGAGCACATCGATCGTTTGTACGAATCTTGTAAGATTTGCACGATCGAGGTGCCCTATTCGAGCGCCGACCTGGTTAAGGCCTGTCTTGAGACCATGCGCGCCAACAAGATGAATGAGGCCTATCTGCGGCCAATCGTGTTTCTCGGCGACGGCGCGCTTGGCCTCGGCACCCTCGACAACCCGGTGCGCGTTTGCATCGCGGTGTACGAGTGGGGCGCCTATCTCGGCGAAGAGGGGCTGCGTCGTGGCATCGCTGCGAAAGTTTCGTCGTTCACTCGCGGCGGCCTCAATTCGACCATGGCCAAGGGAAAGATCTGCGGCCAGTATGTCAACTCGGTACTGGCCAAGCGCGAAGTGATGAAGGCCGGTTATGCCGAGGCGATTATGCTCGATCAAAATGGGCTGATTGCCGAGGCGTCGGGCGAAAACATTTTTCTGGTACGAAAAGGCGCGATCAAAACGCCGCCGCTGTCGTCGCCGATTCTGGCCGGTGTTACGCGCGACACGGTGATTACGCTCGGGCGTGAGCTCGGAATCACCGTAGAAGAGACGACGTTTGCGCGCGACGAACTGTACATTGGCGACGAAGTGTTTTTCACCGGCACTGCGGCGGAGCTGACACCGGTGCGCGCTATAGACGATCGCACCATCGGCGCAGGCGAATGCGGACCGGTGACGCGGCGGTTGCAAGAGGTGTTTTTCGAAACTGTCAAAGGCAAGCCGGGCGAGGAGCGGCCGCGGCATCCCGAATGGTTGACCTACGTTTGAAGACGCCAACAGCGCAAGGAGAATACGCATGAAGAGCGTTCGACCAGGCCTTGCAACTACTCTGTGCATGTCGGTTTGTGGTTGGCTGGGTTGCAGCGGTGCGGCTGGAACCAGCATGGGTGTGATTGGGACCTGCACGCCATCGGGAAACCACGCCGCTCAATTTGTCATGAGTCAGGCCAAGATTCCGATGGACAATATGCAATACAGCCTTGATCTCGACGGGGACGGAAAAAAAGATAACAAGCTCGGTTTGATTTTGAGCGCGCTCAAGAGTACTTCGAAAGGTGTCGATCCCGAAGCTTCGATCAACAGCGCGATCCGTAAAGGCACCTTTGCTTTCTTGCTCGAATTGGTCTCGGCCGATGCCACCTTCCAATCCGATAGCTGCATGGCAACGCACGCCGAAACGGGTACGTTCGCAGGTTCGGGGATGCCCATGCTCGATGGCAGCGACCTGTACATGGCAAACAGAGATGTTGCAGTGGCGGCGATGACGGGAGCGCTGGCACAGGGCGCGTTTGCGTCTGCCGATCCGCTGGCGTCGACAACGCCGATTGAACTCAAGCTGTTCTTGCCGATTGCCAGTGGAGCGCCGCCGCTCGAGTTCGACATCGTCAGCGCGCAGTTGCAGTTGACGGTTGCTGCCGACGGCAAGACACTGCATCGTGGTGAATTGCACGGCGCAGTGCGAAAAAGCGACGTCGACTCTAAAGTCGCTCCCGGACTTGCAGCAATTTTCAACGCCGTTCTCAATGACTCGATGGGAATGGCTTCGACCAAAAAAAGCGTTGCAGATCTATTCGACAGCGGCAGTGGCACGCCCGACCCAGCTTGCGGCGACACCTGCACGAAAAAAGATTTGTGTTGCAAGAATCCCGACGGCAGCTGTTCCCAGCCGAGCGATGGCAAAATCGATATTTGCGAGGTGTCGACGCAATCGGCGATTGTCAACATCCTCGATCCAGACGTGAAATTGTTCGACGCGCAGGGCCACTACAAACCAGTTGCAGGTGCGCCGGCGGCCGAAAAAGACTGTCTCTCGCTCGGACTTGGCTTCGACGCCGTCGCTGCTTCCTTCTGACCAAAAAGGATCCTATGAAAAAGAACTTAGCAATCGCGGCGTTGTTTTTTTGCAACGTAGCGCGGGCCGAATCGCCGAAGAGCGACGCTGAGTTCGACCAGCTGGTCGATGAATATTACGCCGGCTATCCTGCGGCGCATCCGACGGCCGCGACCGAACTTGGGCTTCACCAGCAGGACCGCGCGCTTGAAGACTATTCGCCGAATGGCATCGCCACCGAGCACGCTCGACTCAAATGGTGGCAGACGCGATGGAGCGCCATCGCGGAGAAGAACAAACTGTCGCCTGGTCGCAACCGCGATTTGCGGCTGGTCAAGCAGAGTATCTTGTCGCAGTTGGTCGAGCTCGACGATGTACAGGGCTATCGGCGGCTGCCCGACTTCTACTCCGGCTTGGCCTCGCGCACCGTCTACTGTCTCATCAAGCGCGACTTTGCGCCGGCAGAAAAGCGGATCGAATCGGTGATCGCTCGCCAAGAAAAAATCCCGCTGCTACTGGCGGCGGGCAAGCATAACCTTGGCCGGGTTTCGAAAGTTGCGGTGGATGTGGCACTCGAAGAGATTCCGTCGACCATCGATTTTTTTGAAAAGGATGTACCGCTGGCATTTGTCGGCGTCAAAGATGAAACCAAGAAGGCGCGCCTGACCGCATCCACCGAGAAAGCGGTGAGCGCGCTAAAGGATTACGAACAGTTCATCAAAGAGAAACTGGCGCCGCATGCCGACGGGCCGATCGCGATTGGCGAAACGACTTTTCGCAAAAAACTTTTCGCCGACGAGATGGTCGACGCTCCCACCGGCGCACTATTGGCCAGTGCGGAGATGGAGCTTCAGAGGCTGCAAAATCAATTTCATGCCACCGCCAAGCTTATCGATCCCCAGCACTCGTTTCGGCAAGTGCAGGAGGAGATGACGCGCGATCATAGCACGCCCGAAAATGTCATTGTCGACGTCCAAGCGCGCCTCGGCGCTTTGCGCCAATTCCTGGTGGACCACAAGATTGTTTCGTTGCCGAACCAGACCCTTCCTAAGGTGCAGGAAACACCGCCATTTATGCGCGCGATGAGTATGGCCTCGATGGAGACCCCAGGACCATTTGAAACGCATTCGACCGACGCCTTTTACAGTGTTACTTTGCCTGAAAAGGGTTGGAAAAAGGAGCAGGTAGAAGATTACATGCGCGGCGCTTTCAACCAGCCGCTGCTGGATGTGGTCTCGATCCATGAGGCATTTCCAGGCCACTACGTCCAGTTCATCTGGCTGCCGCACGTCAAGTCCACAGTGCGAAAATTTGAAAGCGCCGCGTCAAACGCAGAAGGTTGGGCGCACTACTGCGAACAGATGCTGCTCGACGAGGGATTTGGCAGCGGTGATGCCAAGTTGCGCCTCGGGCAGCTGCAGGACGCGCTGCTTCGCGCCGCCCGCTACGTGGTGTCGATTCGCATGCACACCCGCGACATGAGTTTCGACGAGGCCAAACATTTTTTTCACGATCAGGGGTACCAGTCGGAGAAGGTGGCCGAGATGGAGGCCAAGCGCGGCACCGAGGATCCGACCTACTTGTATTACACCTTTGGCAAACTCGAAGTGTTGCGGCTACGCGAAGACTATAAAAAGAAAATGGGAAAGAAGTACTCGCTGCAAAAATTCCACGACGCGTTCTTGCTCGAAGGCGCGATGCCGCTGCCGCTGGTACGCGAAGCGCTACTCCAATAACTACTGTGAAAAAGTCACGGCGATCCGTACAACGTCGGCGGGCTTGGTCGAACCGAGATAGAGCGTGTAACCCACCTGCGCACGCAGGAAATGCCTGAACGGATAGCTGGCCAGACCGAAGGTGACGGCGTGGAACTTCGCCGCTGGTGCGACTGAATTTTCGGTCTCGTTGTACCATTCGTAGCGCGCCGCGCATTCAAGATAGGGACGCAGCGCCATCACCGCGGTTGCTAGCGAAAACTCCTGCGCACTGTGAATACCACCGTCGAGATCGGAGATCGCGTGCGAGGCGTTGTTGTACTCGAGTGCGACTCCGACCGGTTTCCATTTGGCGTTGGCGTTAACTGAAAAGGCGTAGCCCGCTGCACCGTGCGCATATTGATAGATGCCGCCGCCGCCGACCGAGAAGCGAAACTTTGACTGCCACGCCGGATCATCGTCGCCAGTCGAAAGCGCCGTTCCGGTAGGACCGATTGGATCTATTCGCAAACGACCGGTCGCGATCACGCCATCAGAAAAATGCAGCAGCGGAGCGTCGCGCGAACCCAAATAGACGCCGACCGAGGCCGAAATCGCACCGAGCGGTGCATCGATAGCGAGACCGATCCGACGATCGGGGTAGAGCGCGAGCGCGGCCTGCGAACGCGAGAAAAGCGCGAGTGAAAACTCGGGCTCGTCGTGCGAAAAAGAGATGCTCGGCTTGGCGATGCCAGCTCGCAACGTCAACCAAGAAAGTGGTTGAAAGCCGATTTCGGCGGCGAACAGGCGTCCCCAGGAGGGAGCATCGGGGCGTGCCCGCTCGCGCAAGTTCCAGGGTTCGTAGCCGAGATGATAGAGCACCGCGCCGCGCTTGGTGGGGACCTTGCCGCACAGGGAGGCCCGGGCCAAGAAGAACGCCATCCTGGCCGTCGTGGCCGCATCGCCGGCCCTCACTGACGTGTCGCTGCCGACGCCGAGTGAGAGCAGGGTCGAGGGCTGTACTCGACGCGAAGCGGTGCCATCGCCAGAGCAAGGAAGGTCGGCGGCGGTCGCAATTCGCGCCCAGGCTGCAAGCGCGAGAACGATCAGCCGCGCTCTTTTGCCCACTGCCCCGATGCCGCCGCGCGCCGAAGCCGCGCCAGCAATTCTGCCGGCACCTCGATCGGCGGCAGAGTGCGAAAAATCTTGGACGCGTCAGGCGACTTGATTTCGCCGGCAAACGGGCGATTGGGAGTGCGCAGTTGCACTTCGCCGCGTGGCGGGGCAATGAATCCCTTGTCGAGCGCGTTACCGATGCGCGACGGGCAGTGACAGGGATTGCGTGGATCGATGTGCTCGCAGCGCGGCGCCAAGTAGTCGCCGATTTTCTGGCTGGCACGCGACATCCGCACTTTGTACGCCGAGACTTTGATGCCGAGCGTGCGTGCCGCCTCCTCGTCGCTCTTGCCGATCACGTTTGACAGCACAAACGCGATGCGCTCGCCAGGCGACAGGCAATTGATCACCGCAGTCATACAGCCCTGCTTGAGTTCCCAGAGCAGAAATTCGCGCTCGGGCGAGGTCAGCGAAGCGATTTGGGTGTTGCGGGTTGCCTCCGAACGCAGGGTATCGTCGAGCAAGTCAAAATCAACTTCCGCCTCTGCCGGAAGCCGTTTTTCGCTGACGTGGGCGGCGATTTTGAGCAGCCAAAGCTCGAGCTCGTCCGCACTTTCGGGTGGCTGTCCGCCAAATGCGCGCGCAAAGGTTTCGTAGGTTGCCTTCTGCGCGTCTTCTGTTGAGAGCGTCATGCGCGCGCAAAAATTGAAGATGGTGGGCAAGAGCTTCTCAAGTTGGGTAGCGAGCAGCTCGCTCATCGGTTTCCCACTAGCTGATCGGTTTGGCTGCGGTCGCGGTAAGCACCGGCTCGCGTTTTTGGGTGGTTCCCGCCGGCTCGGGCGGCGTGGTAAACGCCTCGAGCTCTTTGGTGACTTTTTTCAGCACGTCGGCCTTTTCGCGGTAGGGCAAAAAAGCGCTCTTGAAGCCGCTGATGATCATGTCTTTGAGATCTTCCAGGCCGAGTCCATAGAGCTGATGAATGAGCAGCATCTCTTTGGAGACAGTGGTGTCGGTCATCAAGCGGTTGTCGGTGTTGATGGTGACGCGGAGTCCGTAGGCGTAAAAAAACGGCAGCGGATGGGAAGCGAAATCGGGCGCTGCTTGAGTTTGTACGTTCGAAGACAGGCAAATCTCGAGCGGAATGCGATGATCGTTGACGTAGTTGAGTAGATCGCCATTTTCGCGCAGCCGCGTGCCATGGCCGATGCGGTGAGCGCCGCAATAGTGAATCGCTTGCGCGATCGATTCTGGACCGTAGGCCTCACCGGCGTGCGCAGTACAATTGACGTTGTTGTTTAAGATCAATTGAAACGCCTGCTTGTGATCTTTGGCGGGATAGTTGTATTCGGCGCCGGCGAGATCAAAACCGATGACGCCGCGATTCTTGAACGCTACGCAGAGCTCGGCCATGCGCAACGAGGACTCGGCGCTGATCGAGCGAATGCCACACAAAATGACGCCGGAGCGAACCCCAAAATCGCGCTCACCCGAGCGCAAACCTTGAATCACCGCCTCTACGATCGGTGCCAGACGCAAGCCGCGTTCGGTGTGCAGCATCGGCGAGTAGCGAACTTCTAGGTAGCGGACATTTTCGCGCGCGCAGTCTTCCACCAATTCGTAGGCGGTGCGGAACAGCGCCTCCTCGGTTTGCATGACGGAGAGCGTGATGTCGAACGCCTTTAAGTACTCGTCGAGCGAGGTGCAACGTTCGCCTGCATAAATCAATTTGAAAAGTTTGTCCGGATCTTCAGAGGGAAGTTTTATTTTTTGTTTTTGCGCCAAATCGAGAATCGTCGAAACGCGCAGACTGCCGTCGAGGTGGCAGTGCAAATCGGTCTTGGGCAGTTTTTCTAGGAATTCCAGGGTAAGTGCCGACATTCAATAAGTATATACTGCAACACCATGGATCACTCCCTGGATTTTTTGGCATTGGTCGACGATGCCAAAACTCGCATTCGCCAAATTTCTATTGACGACTGGCTGGCGCAGAAACCCAAGCCGCTCCTCATCGATGTGCGCGAAGACGACGAATGGCGTGCAGGCCATGCCGCTTCCGCCGAACATCTCGGCAAAGGAGTCATCGAGCGCGATATCTGCGAGCGCGTACCCAACAAGAGCGAAAAGTTGGTGCTGTACTGCGGCGGTGGTTTTCGCTCCGCGCTGGCGGCCGACGCGCTCCAAAGGATGGGATATACCGAGGTACGTTCTCTCGTCGGTGGCTACAAAGCCTGGCTTGCGAGCAACTTGCCGACGGAGAAATAGATGGACAGCGTCGATTTTGGCAAGACCGCGGCAGACTACGCCCAGCATCGTCAAGGTTTTCCGGACGAGACTTTTGCGCGGCTGGCGGCGCATGACGTCGGAATTTCTGGCCAGCGCGTGCTCGACGTCGGCCGGGACCGGAACGTTGGCGCGAGGCTTTGCGCAACGCGGCTGCACGGTGACCGGGCTTGATCGCTCGGAGGCCTGTTCCCGGCCTGGCGCGCCTCCCGGCTCGATACGGTTGAAACGCTGCGTCAAGAGTAAGCCAATTGGGTTTTTTAACCCCAATTAAAGGCACTACAGAGTGGGGCCTATAGACCTCACTTCAGCCCCGAACCCCGCGGCGCGCGAGGCCGACGAGTCGGCACCGCTCTTGCTCTTTCAATGCTCGGGGAAGCTATGGCCAAAGAACTTGCCAAACCAGTGGATTCGCCAAAGGGCGGCCCGGAGGAGAAAAACGAGAGCGGGCACGAACGTGACCTTGCTGCGTTGCGATTAAGGCGGATCGGGGGCCGGGGTGGCGCGCCGCTTGACGCTCAACTGCAGGCGCGGGCGGAAGCCTCGCTCGGCGTCGGGTTGAACGACGTTCGAGTGCACCGCGATGATGCGCTCAACACCGAACACAAGAGTCGAGCCTTGGCGCACGGGCAGGATATTTACCTCTCGAGCAGCGTCGAAAACGGGCTCAATCACATCATGGCCCATGAGGTGGCGCATACGGTACAGCAGCGCGGCGCCGCTTCCACGATCGCCAGTTACACGCCGCCTTCGCGCGGCGGCAGCGCACACGAACAGGATGCCAATCAAGCTGCCCATAACATTCTGGATGGTCGCCCCGCGCAAGTAACCCCGGTAAACCGGCAATGCTGGCAAGCGTACGAAGAAGAAGAAGAAGAAGAAGAAGAAGAAGAAGAAGAAGAAGAAGAAGAAGACAAGCCGCTTAAGCTCGGCCACGAC
>JAHFDU010000079.1 GCA_023248835.1 Myxococcales bacterium
GAATCTCGGCGATGGCGGCGTCTCAGGCGGGCTATCACCAAGACGGCGTCGATGCGCGGCTCGACGATCTTTCGCCCGAAACGCGTGCTCGTCGTCGACAATTCTTGCATGACTTTCAAAACGCGCGCTCCCAGAATGTGGACGAGTTAGCTGACCAGCAGCTGGTGGAAAACGCGATTGCGCTGGAGTTGCTTGATATCGAAGAAGCGCACGATTACGAGAGGCGCGCCGATCAACCACTCGATGCACTGGGAGACACTTTTTTTCAGATGACGGTGCGCGACTATGCACCGCTCGATCGGCGTCGGGCCGATGTGATCGCGCGTCTGCAAGCGGTGCGGCGCTATTTGGCGCAGGCGCAGGCGAATTTGAAAACCTATGTCGATGTGTTTGCAGAGGCCGCCAAGGACGACGGAGAGGGACTGATAAGTTATTTCGACCATGAAGTGATCGAAAAATTTGCAGTCGGGAAAGAGGCCGATCAAGTTAAGATGGCGGTAGGTAGTGCGAAAGTCGCGGTCAAGAAGTACTTGGAGTTTGTTGAGCGCGAGCTGCCGAAAAAATCGCGCGGCAGCTTTCGTTACCGACAGGATTGGTATGAAAAGCGATTTCGCCCCTATCTGCAGACCGACAACTCGCCGGCTCAAGTGTTGGCGTTGGCGCAAAAGCGCATGGCCGAGATTCATGCCGAGATGAAACTGCTGGCGAAACAAGTTTCACCGTCGGCAGAGGTGCGCCAAGCCCTCGGCCAAGTGGCCGAGGAGACAATTCGCCCGGACCGTTTTCTCGACGAGGTGCGACGTGAGCTCGGCGAAGCACGCAGGTTCATCGAGCAAAAAAAACTGTTGCCGCTTGGGACCCACGACAATTTGCAAGTGATCGAAACGCCGCCATTTCTGCGCAGCTTACTCGGAGTGGCGGCATTTGACGGTGCGCCGCCGCTTGAGCCGGCGCTGGGCGCGTACTATTACGTCACGCCGTTTCCGAGCGACTGGCCGAAAGCCAAACTCGAATCGAAGTTGCGCGAATACAATCGTTTCGCTCTCACCTTGATCACCATTCACGAGGCGATGCCGGGCCACTACGTGCAGTTCGAACACGCCAACCGCGTCGAACCGGAATCGCGACGGGTGCTGCGCTGGGTGCTCGGCGCCAACTCTTTCATCGAAGGCTGGGCGGTCTACACCCAAGATCTTCTCACCGACGCCGGATTCTTGGGCGGCGACGCCCGTCTCAAGTTGGCAGCGCGGAAACTTGAACTGCGCGCAGTGGCCAACGCGATCTTGGACATTCGCCTGCATACTGAAGCGCTCAGCGACGACATGGCGCTGAAATTTCTCACCGAAGAGGCATTTCAAGAACGCACCGAAGCGGAGCAAAAATTGCGGCGCGCCAAACTCTCCGTCACTCAACTCTGCTCCTATTTTGTCGGCGGCGAAAGTTGGAAAGCACTTCGGCACGACGCCGAAAAACGCGCCGGGAAAAATTTCGATCTGGCCGCGTTCCATCAGCAAGCGCTCTCGCACGGTTCGGTGCCGCTTACCGTTTTGCGAAAATTTATTGAATGACGATCGAAAAAAAGTCCGAGCTTGCGAGCTGCCATTTGCTGATCGTGATACGTTCCATCGGCATGCCGAAAGCCGCCAATGATTCTTCTCAACCGAGCAGCCTGCTTGCGGTGGTTCGCAGCGGATGCGAGACCATCCCCTGATGTCACAGAGCGATCACGAGGAAGAAAGTCATGCGCCGCGCTCGGATACCACCCGCGATTTGATGCGGCTGGCGGTGGGTGCGCTTGGGGTGGTCTACGGTGACATCGGCACTTCCCCGCTGTACGCGCTCAAGCAGTGCTTTTTAGCCGAGCACGGCCTCGCAGTGACCGAGCCCAACGTGCTCGGGATCTTGTCGCTGGTGGTGTGGGCGTTGGTGATGGTGGTGGTGGTGAAATATCTGACGCTGGTGATGCGCGCCGACAACCACGGCGAAGGCGGAATCCTGGCGCTGTTTGCGCTGGTCAGTCCACAAGTACCGAAGCTGCCCGGCGAGCGCGGCCGCAAGCGCACCTGGGTGCTGCTGATGCTCGGCCTATTTGGCGCTGCGCTGCTCTACGGCGACGGCATGATCACGCCAGCGGTGACGGTGCTTTCCGCGGTCGAGGGCTTAGACGTGGCCACCCACGCTTTTCAACCTGTTGTGGTGCCAATCACCGTGGTGATTTTGCTCGCACTGTTCTTCATGCAGCGGCGCGGCACCGCTGGCATCGGCATGATCTTTGGCCCGGCGATGCTGCTGTGGTTCGTCTCGATTGCATTGGTAGCGGTGCCGTGGATCATTCGCCACCCGGCGGTGCTCTACGCCGCCAACCCGATCTACGGTTTGCAATTTCTCGTCGGTGGTGGCTGGAAGGGGTTCTTGGTGCTCGGCGCAGTGGTGCTGGTGATCACCGGCGGCGAAGCGCTTTACGCCGACATGGGACACTTCGGCAAGCGTCCGATCCGGCTCGCCTGGTACGCGGTGGCGATGCCGGCGCTCATCTGCAACTACTTTGGGCAGGGGGCGCTGCTGCTTGAGCGCGGCAGCTCGGCGGTGGCCAATCCGTTCTTTGCCCTGTGTCCGGGATGGATGCTCTATCCGATGGTGGCGATCGCGACCCTGGCGGCGGTGATCGCGTCGCAGGCGCTGATCTCGGGGGCGTTCTCGCTGACGCAACAAGCGGTGCAGCTCGGCTATTGGCCGCGGGTGCGAATCGTGCACACCTCCGGCGAAGCGGCTGGGCAAATTTACATTCCCGAAATCAATTGGGCGCTGATGATCGCCTGCGTTGCACTGGTGCTCGGCTTTCGATCTTCCGACAATCTGGCCGCGGCTTACGGCATCGCGGTCACCGGCACCATGAGCATCACCTCGATGCTGTTCTTCGCGGTGGCTCGCCAGCGCTGGGGCTGGAGTACGCCACTGGCCGGTGCAGTAACGGCGATGTTTCTCTCGGTCGACCTCGCCTTCTTCGCCGCCAACGCCAACAAGATCGTGTCGGGTGGCTGGTTTCCACTCGCCATCGCCGCGCTGGTGTTTACCGTCATGACCACCTGGCGGCGCGGCCGAATTGAACTGCACAAGCAGCTCGCCTCGGCCATCCTGCCGCTCGATCTGTTCATGCAGGACATCGATGCGACCAAACCGCATCGAGTTTCGGGCACCGCCGTGTTCATGACCTCCGAGATGGGCGGCATTCCGCCGGTGGTGCTGCACCATTTCAAGCACAACAAGGTACTGCACGAGCAGGTCGTGCTGCTGTCGATCGTCACCGAAGACCAGCCAATGGTGGCACCGGCCGATCGGGTACAGGTCGAGAAGCTACCCCATGGATTCTGGAGAGTGATCGCGCATTACGGCTTCATGCAGGTGCCCAATGTACTCAAGACTTTGCGCCGGGCTCAGCGCTCAGGCCTCGCTTGCGATCCCGATACCACAAGTTTCTTCCTCGGTCGCGAGACCCTGCTCGCCACCGGACGATCGGGCATGGCGCGCTGGCGCAAGTCGCTGTTCGGCTTCCTCAGCCGCAACTCCCGCACCGCCACGTCGTTCTTTGGTTTGCCGCCCAACCGGGTAGTCGAGATGGGTGCACAGATCGAATTGTAGTGAGCGTGTAGGTTGAACGATTCTTACGTTCGCGCCACTAACTGATTATGCGCTTTCTATTTTCAGCTATCTTCATCGCCAGCGGCTGCTTTTCGTCCGCCACCAAGAAGCATCCCCGCACTGTCGAGGCCACCCCCGACGCGGCGCCGGCGGAAATGCAGTGTCAGGACACCACCGGCATTCACCATTGCGGCAGCTGCGCTGTGGATTGCGCGCTGCTCTTGCCCGGCGCCGATGCCATCAGCTGCTTAATTGGCGTTTGCACACTGGTCTCTTGTTTGCCAACAAGAGGCGACTGCAACCGCGATCCTTCAGACGGCTGTGAGGCCGATCTGACGCTACCAGAACATTGCGGCAGCTGCGACACCGCTTGCGCGCCGTCGCCCGGCGATTGCGATGCCAGCGGCACGGTTCCCATCTGTCGCTGCCCGTCGGGTCAGATCATGACCGGCGGCCTGTGCGTGACCAACCCGGTTGCTGTCGCGGTGGGCGATGCATCAGCATGCGCCATCGTCGGTAGCGGGGTGAAGTGTTGGGGCAGCAACACGCAAGGACGACTAGGTGACGGCACCACCACCGACAGCCCGCTGTTGCCGGTAAGTGTCGCCGGACTCACCGGAGTGACTGCGGTTGGCGTCGGTTTTGCCCATGCATGCGCGCTTACCCAAACCGGAGCGGTATGGTGTTGGGGCTACAATATTTCGGGCCAGCTCGGAAGCGGCAATCGAGACGCGAGTTCAGTTCCGGTGAACACCATCGCTTCGGGAATTGTTGCCCTCGGCGTCGGCGAAAATCACAACTGCGCCGTCGACAGCTCTGGCCGGGTCTGGTGTTGGGGGGGCAATGATTGGTGGCAGCTCGGGATCAGTGCGCCCGACAGTGACCTGCCCAAAGCGGTTCCTGGATTGAGCGGTGCGGTTGCGGTGACGGCCGGCGGCTTGCACACTTGCATCGTTGATCAATACGGCGGAGCGCAATGCTGGGGCGCCAACCAATGGGGGCAGCTTGGCTTGGGTGCCGGAGCGAACGCACTGATTTTGACACCGCAGAGCGTTCACGGGCTTTCGAATGTCAGCCAACTTTCAGCCGGCCGAGACAGTACCTGTGCCACCACCATCTCCGGCAATGTGCTCTGTTGGGGACGAAATCTCGCTGACTTTAGCGACAAGCTCCTCTGGGATCCTACATTTCCGTATCTCGATGTCATGAAGGGAACGGTTGCAGTCACGGTGAGCTCAGGAGCACAGTCCAACTGTGTGATCGCCACTGGCGGAGCTCTTTTGTGTTGGGGGTGGGACAGCTACTACGGACTCGATCAGATGCCCAACCTTGGGGCGCCGGTCATCAGCGTAAGCTGCAGCCGCGGTCCTTCACAATCTTGTGCGGTTCTGTCGAACGGTCAGGTGTGGTGTTGGAAATTCGGCGTGGCGCCGATGCAAGTGATGTTCTGAACGCGACGCTTATTGACGATCGACGAGGGTGCCTTTGAGGGCGCGGAGATTTTTCCAGGCGAAAGCAGCGCGACAGCGGGCGCCGCCGTCGACGCCGCCTCCGCAGCCGGTCATGCCGCCAGTCAGGATGAGGGTAAGGCGGGTGGTCGCGGCACCGACGCGTTGGCTCAAGAGTTGGCCGTCGGCGATGGCTTGTACGGTGGAACCGGTGCGCACGATTTCTAGTGTGCCGGCCTGCTGCAGACTCGCTTGCGGCACCGGGGCGGAACTACCGAGTGTAGTCGAATAGACATTGGCGCCAGCTGAAGTTCGTCCGCGTTCAATCGAGAAGGTGCCGACTGGGCCGGCGGGGTTGGCCTGTACGTAAAACTGTACGTGGGCGTCGAGCGGCAGCGGCGCGTACAAAGCGTAGTCGACCAGTAGATCGAAATCGCCGTCGATGAAAAACGGCCCGGTGAGGACGCGAGAGTTCAGCCCGGCCACTGTGACGCCACCGTCGGTGCCAACCCCGCCATCGACGGTGGGATCGAGCACCACGTTGAGGCCGTTCAGCGTCGGATCGAAAGCCGCGCCCGGCGACAGCACCATGCCCCAAAAATCGGAGATCGCCTGGCTCGAGAAATGATCGATGGTGCAACCGCACGCGCAACTGACGTGCCGTTCCTCCGGACTGATGCCGAGAAAACCAGCGAAGGTTTCGATGGTGCAGCCGCTGTCGGTGTGCGGGGGCGGCGCCTCACCGACCGCAGCATCCACTATCATCGACAAATCGGACGTCGCGTCGGGCGGAGAAGCAACGTCATCGCACGCTGCCAGCAACAAGATGAGAAGCATCTTGTTCATGACAGGCCACACATTTGGCTGAGCTCGCGAAATTGGGCGCGCGCCGATTCGATCTGATCGCTTAGCTGCTTGACCGAATCTTTGACCATCTGCGCCGAGTCGGCCGGTGCGGTCAAGAGGGCCGCCTCGTCGCTGGCGGCGCGCAAGTTTGAGCGCAGTTCGGCGAGGGCATCACCAAAGCTGGTGATACGATCCGCCACCGCGACGGGAATCGAACCCGGCGCCGTCGCTGCCGCTAGGATCGGTGCCGCCATCGGCGGTAAGCCGCCACCTGCCGATCGCAATTGCGCCTGCAGCGAAGAGACTTGCTGTCTGAGCTGTGCGCACTCCGCCGACAGCTTCGTCACTCGCAGGTCGTCGGCCTCTTGTACCGCCAACACTTCTTCGGTCGATTTGCCGCCGCGCAGCCGCCGCACGTCGGCCTGCAGCTGCTCGGCCTTGCGCTTCCAGCGTTCGAGCTCCTGACCGGCGCCTTGCCACTCCGCTGCTTTGGCCTGCGCGGCGGCCAAAGCCTCGGTTGCATGCTGCGCCTCTTCCTCGGCAAGCTTGCGTCGCTGACGCTCATTTTCGAGTAGCGCCTGCAATGACCCCGCTGCCGCCGAGGGCACCGCCGCCATTCCGGCAGTGGCATTTGCCGCCGATGGTGCCGCGCTAGGAGGAGGCGCCATCGGCACCGCGGACGGCGGAGGCGCAAAAGCGGCGGGTGGTCCTGGAAAAGATCCGGGTGGCGGTGGGTAAGCCGCCGGTGGCGCAGGATAAGCTGCCGGCGGAGGCGCCATTGCGGCCGGCGGAGGCGGCGCTGCCGGAACTGCGGCGGAGGCGGGAACCCGCGCTTCGGGCATCATGCGCATCACCAAGCTGCCGCAAGTGACAGTGTCGCCCGGCCGAAACGGCGCGCGCTGCACTTTGTCGGCGCCGACAAAAACTCCGTTGGCCGAGCCAAGATCTTCAATCCAGTAGGTGCCATCCCAAGTGATGCGGGCGTGGCGCCGCGACACCATGGCGTCGGAGGTTTGAATCTGACACTCGGTGG
Source organism: Myxococcales bacterium (assembly GCA_023248835.1). GTDB lineage: Bacteria > Myxococcota_A > Polyangia > Palsa-1104 > Palsa-1104 > JAHFDU01. The sequence goes on from JAHFDU010000079.1 coordinate 6,967, forward strand.
CGCGTCCGATCATCACCGGCTCAGCGCCGAGATTGACGGTGCGTTCGCTCCCTTGTGAGTCGGTGTAGATGACCTTGGGCATACAGGTTTGAAAACTTACCACGCCTCGTCGATGAGTTGAAGGATGACTGTTTCATGTCTCAGGGCGCCCGCATCAAAATCCGATCTCCCCTCGAGCCCGAGCCCGCGTGCGAGCCCGAGCCCGATCTGAAAGCCGGGCTCGGACTCCGGGCCTGCGGCCCTGGGCTCGGACTCGGGCTCGACGGAGATCTGGATTCGAGCGCTGGCGGTTCGCAGAAATGAAGATTTAAGATGCGATTGCCCTATTTCATGTCCACCCCTGCGGGCTCCTACTTTCGGCCGGTGGTCGGTCTCGTTGGCCTCGTCGGCCTTGTCGGATCGACCAGCGAGAGTTTGGGAAAATAGGAGCGGTAGAATCGTGGATCTCGCGTCAGCAGGCGATCGGCGGCGCCAATCGCGTGGGCGCCGAGCAGAAAATCGGCGATCACGCGCGTGCGCTGGCCGCCGTGCTTGCGGTAGTGCGACCAGGCGGCGCCGGCTGCAAAAGCCGCCGGTTGGTCCATGGGGTCAAACTCAACCCCAATCAAATACATAGCCTGACGAGCGCCTTCAGCAGTCGCAAACAGGCCACCGATTTCGGCCCATACCACCGCGCAGGCAACGAGCGCACCTTCCGCGGCGCAGCCGGCAAGCGCGGCTTGTGAGGCGCGTCCGAAGGTGGCATCGGCACCGAACACATCGATGAGCACGTTGGTGTCGACCGCCGTGATCATCGGGAACGCTTCGACTTCGGCCTTGTGGTGTCGACCGGCACATCGGGCTTGCCGCGCAGCTCGCGCATGATGTTGTCGGTCGACTTGCCGAGTGTAAGGATGCCGTACACCTGTTGGAATGGATCCTGCTGATCGGCCTTGACCACGACCAATCTCCCTCGCTCCGCTTCAAAGTCCAGCACTTGCCCACTCCGAATGCCAAGCCGATCGCGCAGCGGTTTCGGAATCACAACTTGGCCTCGCTCAGAAACAGTCGATTTCATACTTCTATAGTATGAAATCATATTATCATTGTCAACTACGGCCGCCAGAGGGTTGTTGGACATTGGATAAAGAGTATCGGCAACCGACCCGAAAAAGTTGCTTTAGCAATCATGCGAACGATCAACAAGGCTCAGCGTGGGCCACTCCCCCGTCGCGTGACGCACTCGGGCGTTATGGTCCTGAAGGACCGTCAGGTTTATCGTGGGCGTGGGCGTGGGCGAATCAGCGACGGAAAGCGGCCATGCACCGGGGGAAAATGCCACGTCGGTGTTTTCCCGATGTGGCGCGTGGTCCGATTTCTCCGCGTGAATATTGCGTCACCGTCGGCAAGAGAGCGTGGGATTTTCGTTTCACGCCCACGCCCACGCCCACGCCCACGAAACTGACGGACTGCGGACTGTCAGTTTATAGTCCGCTTGACGTTACCAACGCGCGGCGTTACCATCACAGAGTGATTCGCGATTTTCGCTGTCAAGAGACCCAGTTGATTTGGCAGGGGCGCCAATCACGAAAACTTCCGCCCGACATTCAGGACGTGGCGAGGCGAAAACTAAGAATGCTCAACAACGCCCAAGACATCCAAGATCTCCGCGTGCCGCCGAATAATCGACTGGAAGCGCTCAAAGGGGACCGTAAAAGGCAACATAGCATTCGGATAAATCAAAAATGGCGTCTCTGTTTCGTTTGGCGTGCAGGAGATGCTCATGATGTCGAAATCGTTGACTACCACGGAGGCTAGCATGGCCAGGCGACTACGAAATATTCACCCCGGCGAGATTTTGGTAGAGGAATTCTTGAAGCCTCTCGGAATCAGCCAATACCTGCTCGCGAAACAAATTCGGGTGCCACTGACGCGAATCTCAGAAATCTGTAAACGTCGACGGGCCATCACCGCGGATACCGCCCTCAGACTGGCGCGTTTTTGGGGAAATAGCGCCAAGTTTTGGCTCGGGTTGCAAGAGGATTTCGATCTGGAGAAGCAAACTCGCCAGAAGCGTAGCGAACTGAAATCGATTCGCTCGTATGACACACTGATTCACGCCGTCTGAGTGCTCGAGTAGCTTTTTGGTTTGCGCCCTCGATGTCAGCATGAGGTGCACACGTGGTTGCCCATGATGAAACGACAGCATTCTGCCGCTCGGCAATCCTGGTCGCGGCTGCAGGCAGGCTCGGGTAGACAATGTGACGATTGGCAACTTTTACCGAGGGAGCAGCGAGCGTCACTGCTACAGCCTTCGACGCACGCGGAGCCCTGGCATTTGGTTTCGATCGGGCAGTTATAGTCGCCGTGGCAGCCCGCCACGCACACTGAACCGCTGCAATAGCTGCCGAACCCGCAGTTATAGTCGCTGTGGCAGCCCGGCACGCAGACGGAACCGCTACAGTAGCTGCCAATCGAACAGCCATTGTCTGTGCGGCAACCCGATACGCAGGCTACTCCACTGCAGATGGTGCCAAACGGACAGTGTCCATCGTCGCTGTTGCATCCGGCTACGCAGCGGCCATAGGAAGTCATCGTGCTGTCGCAATGTGTTCCCCACGGGCACTCATAAGGCGAGTCGCCGCATCCACAGTGGTAGTTTCCATTGCATATCATGTTGTTAGCGGCGCAGTTTTGGCACTGCCCCCCACTTATACCGCAACGTTCTGCCTCGTCTCCGCGGACATAGCCGCCGGCGCTGTCGTAGGCGCAGCAAGCGTAACCCGTCTCCCCGCCATAACAATCCATTACGCAGACGTTGTAGATTGTGTTGCAACGCATGTGGTCTTCAGGATCATGATCGCAGTCTGCGTTGGTGGTACAAGACAGCCCTAGACCGCGTCCTTGGAAAGCCCAAAAATGGGGCAGGCACTCGCCCGGCTGGCAGGCCACGCAGGCGCCGTTTTCCAGCTTGTAGAGTGGGTCGCAGGTGATCACGCACGCGCTCAAGTTGCAGGCGACCGAAGCGTGACTCGGCGCAACGCAGGCAGTGCATGAATCGCCACAAGCGTTGACATCGTTGGGCACGCAAGTGCCGCCACAGTCGTGCTGCTGACTCGGGCACAAGCATGCCGCTTGCGTACATACTTTGCCGCCGCTGCCACAACTGACGCCGTCTCCAACCGTAGACCAGGCGAGAACGGAATTTGCGGGCGTGCAGTTTTGGCAGGGATTGTCAGGATTGACCTCGCCCGCTCCATAGAGTTGGCCGCCGATGACACAAACCGATCCGCAACGGCCGGCGACACAAAATAGCGCGCCGCCACAGAGTGTTCCTCTGGAGGCGTCACTCCATTCCGTTGTCGTCAGCGCCGGTTTGCAAATGCGGCAGGGATTCGACGGATCTTCCGCGCCCTCGGCGTAAGAATGTCCGTCGATGGTGCAGCCAACCATTTCAGGCGCCTGATCGGATCCAAAATCAATCGATTCGACCAAGATTGTTTCACCATCGTTCGATGCAGCGTCGACACTATTGGCACCAGGATCGTTGCTGACGCCAAAACAGGGCGGCACCACCGCCGAGAGCAGAAACCACGGCCAGACGAATTTATTTTTAGCAATCATTCAACGCCCCCTCAAAAAACGACATCCACCGGGGTGTGGCGCTCGATGTTGGTGCCGTCTCCGAGCTCCCCAAATGTGTTCTCACCCCAACACTTGAGTTTGCCGCTGGAAAGCAGCGCGCAGGCGTGAAATCCGCCGGTGGTGACCGCAGCCACGCCAGAGCTTAGCTCCGATACGCCAACCGGAATTCGGCTGTTCACCGTCTGGTTGTTGCCAAGCTGGCCACGGTCGTTGTAGCCCCAACACTGTAGCGCGCCCGTGCTGAGTGTGGCGCAGGCGAAAGAGTCGCCCACGCTAAGTGAAACCGCGGCCGAGATACCGTGTACATCGACTGGCACATTGCTGCTGTTTGCCATCGATCCATTGCCAAGCGCCCCGTAGTAGTTGTCGCCCCAGCATTTTGCAGCGCCGGAGTTGGTGAGCGCGCAGGTCGAGGAGCCACTGCCAGAACCGCCCGCGGCTACTGCCACAGCGGAACTCAGCCCTGACACGTCTACGGGAGTCCTACTGTCGAAGAAGGTGCCATCGCCAAGTTGACCGCTATAGCTTCTGCCCCAGCACTTGATTCCGCCCAAATGCAGGACGGCGCAGGAATACTCAGTGCCGGCAGAAATCGCCGTTACGCCCGAAGAGAGCCCAGTCACATCCACCGGTGTCTCTCCTCCGATGCCAGTAAGTCCATTGCCGAGCTGTCCCCACCGGTTAGAGCCCCAGCATTTTACCGCACCGGTGTTGAGCAGTGCACAAGCGTGCCCCCAGCCGACGCTCACCGCAGCGACGCCAGAAGTAAGTCCTGAGACATCTACGGGCGTGCTACTTCCAATAAAACCATAGCCGGTAGGAGAGCCATAGCCCCAGCACTTGACGCCGCCAGTGTCCAAAAGCGCGCAGGTGTTTTCTTCGCCAGCGCTAATCATGATAACGCCCGAGGACAGCCCAGAAACCGCTACCGGTGTGTTGCGATCTTCACCCGAACCGTTGCCAAGTTGGCCTCCGCCACCCTTCCCCCAGCATTGCGCAGCTCCTGCACTGTTGACCAGGCAGGTGTGCCAGACGCCCGCACTGATCGAGCGCATGCCCGAGATCGCCAGTGTTGCAGGTGCCTGATCGGACGCAGTCTGATCGGATCCGAGGTCAATGGCTTCGACCGAAATCGCTTCGGCATCATTGTCTAGATCCATGTTTCCCGATACCGCTGCGTCGACATTTGCAGCACCTGGATCATTGCTGACGCCAAAACAGGGCGGCACCACTGCCGAAAGCAGAAAACACGGCCAGACGAATTTTTTAGAAGCAGTCATTCAACTCGTAAACCCCGCATTGAGTGCTCACGCGCACCTCTTTTTGTAATTGTTAGCGACCCAGCCGAATCAACCATATGAAGTAAGGGCGACAAGCGGCGCCCGATGGCGAGGCGACCAGGAGAAGGCTGAAGGAGCCTATTCTTCATAGGTGACTGAAGCCGACGACGCGGGCAACGAAGCCAGCGGGACCGATCGTCGCCCGTCGAGTCGTTCATAAATTTGCCAGCACGCCAAGCCAGCCGGCGGGGAAGAGAACCAGCGCGTTGCCGCCGTCGCGGGCGATCCAGCCGATCGGCAGGTGGCCCTCGGCGGTGAGCGACAAGTGGCGGGCGACGCGAACGCCGATTCCGACCCAGGGGCCGCCGGCAAAAGTTCCACTTTGCAAGACCTCGCCGCCGTCGATCTTTTGCGACACCAAGCCGCCGCCGGCTTCGAGGCCGAGAAAGCCGCGGAAGCGGCCGCGCTCAAGACCCAAGCGGTAGCCGGCAAAAAGCAGCGCCGAAGTTTCCCAAAAATTGTTGCCGCGGCCGGTACTGAGATCGAATGCCAGCGACCAGCCCGACGGTGTGGGCGCGCCTACTCCCAACCTGAGCGTGCCGAGCGCGTGCGCACTTTTGGCGACGCCACCCTGGACGCCGATCGCCGCAAACAGCGACGGCAGGTAGCGTTTTTTTGCGATCAGATCGTCGCCCTTTTTTTGCAGCGTCGTGGTATTCGATGCCACCACCAGCTCTTTGGCCGCCACCGAACGGGTTTCGCCCGAGCCGACAGCAACGCGAACGGAATACAGAGTGCTGCCGCGAAAACCGCGTACGCCATATTCGCCTGGAGGCACCGCGAGACGGGTTTGCGCTCCGGCCGGAATTTCGGCGATCACCTGATCGCGAGTAAGTTGTGTCACCAGCACCCGATCGAACCCGCTCGGCAATTCGAGCGCGGCGCTTGGCCGCGACAGCGTCGCCAGCACCAGCTCGCCTTGGCCCGACAAATGATAACCGTAGGCCGGATGCTGGGTGCCGATGACGGTGCTGGAGGTGGCGGAAACGGTGTGATCGAAAGCATATTGGTAGGCCTCGGCGAGGGTGACATTGCCGTCGCCTGAATTGTCGGCGGCGCCGCGCAATCCCGACACCAAA
>JAHFDU010000080.1 GCA_023248835.1 Myxococcales bacterium
ATGTTGAAGTTGAGATCGCTGATCGCATAGCTCGATGCGACGGTGTCGGTCTTGGCGTTGGTGGTGGTGAGCACCAGTTCAGGCAGCCCATGGAGTGCTGTCAATCCTGCCCACGGCACCAGATTCAGCGTCGCGGATTGATTGTTCGCCAGGGTCAAGTTCCTGAGCGGGACGCGTGCGACACCCGAGCATTTTTCGGCGGAGGTGGAGACCGTCGCGGTCTCGGTGAACTTGATCGAATCGGGGTGCTTGGCCTCGATTGAAGCGGTGTCGAGTTCAGCTTGGCCCTTCATCGCCACCAGCTCGTACTGCCCGGCGCTTGGAAAGAAAACCGCGTACTCTGCAATTCCGAGCGGCACAGCCTGCGGCGATGGTCCCGAAGTCGTGCGTACCTTGAGTGTCAAGTCGGCGAAGGTGGTGCCATCTACGGTTACAATCTTGTGATCTTGCGGATGCTGCAGCAGCACGCGCAGCGTCGAGTTGGTGGCGACGGGCGCGTTGTCCTCCGCCTCCGGACTTCTGCCGACAAACGAGAAGCGAACGGTTCCGTGCTCTCCCAGGATACCGCTACTGATGTTGCAGGCGGGCAAAACGATTCCCGATAGTGCGGCGAGCGCGATTCGAGTTTTCATGGCGACGACCCCCTTTTTTGGCGATTCCATGACGGGCTGGCCGCTTGGTCAATCGATTTCAAAACGTTTGGGTGACGACGATCACGGATTTTGTTGCAAAAGGCGACTGACACCGTCGATGCGCTGCACTTGGTCGCCGTGGGTGGCGGAGAGCCAGAGGCGTGTTTGAAACAGGGTGGTGTTTTCTACCGCCAAACCGCCCGACCCATCCACCGTGAATCCGTCAGCGGCGCCGTAACTTCGGTGCGCCGCGGTACCGGTTGTAGCATCACGATCGAAGGCAATGACGCGGCCCAGATCGCGATCGAGTACATAGATGAATGTACCGTCGCTATCGATAGCGGTGGGGCCGGCCAGCAATGTTCGATCGCTCTCAGTGTTGCCGGGCAAGCGCGCCGAAAAATTGGGCTGCCCGAGGACGTCGCGGGCGGCAGCGCTGTTCGCAAGCGGCGTCGAAAAACGCAACACTCGGTTGTTGCCGCTGTCGGCAACATAGAGCGCACTGGCGATGACGCGCAAGCCAATGGGAAAAAGCAACGTGCTTGCCGACGGCCCGTCGAGGCCCTGATTGGGCTGGTTGTCGGTGAAAGTTGTTTGGCCGATCACCGCGTCTGCGGCCTGGCCGTTGCTGGTGGGGAAGCTGTTCCACTCCAGCACGCGATGGTTGCCGGTGTCGGCAACATAAAGATGTGTGCCGTCGAAATATACGCCCTCGGGATTGCGCAAGGTCGCGGCAGTTGCACTAGCGCCGGCATTGGCGGCGCTTCCCGAAAAGCCAGTTTGACCGAGGACGAGCTCGGCGGTGGTTGAGGAGGAGGCGCGGTCAAACACCAAAACGCGATGGTTGCCGCTGTCGGCGATGATCACCCGCGTGGAGTCGACGTAAACGCCTTTAGGAGATTGCAGTGTGCTCGCCGACGCAGCCGCGCCCGAGTTTGGCAACGCCAGCGCACCGTCGGGCTGTCCATAGACCACCGTCGGAGTTCCGCCAGGACTGTCGCTCGGCAACGCCAAGACGCGGTGGTGATCGCTGTCGGCGACATAGAGCAGATTGCCGTAACGAGCCACTCCGCGCGGCGATTGCACCACACCTCCTTGCGCGGTGGTCGATTGGTTAAATCCGTTCGACACGGCGGTCGGCTGACCGAGAGCCAAATCGGCCAGCGGTGGACTTGCCATCGGCAGCAAACTCGGCTGCGAGAAGCCGAGCACTCGATGGTTGCCACCGTCGGCGACTAACAAAGTTTTATCGTCGCCGCTGATGCCCGCCGGCGCGCTCAGCGACGCAGCGCTGATGCCACCCGAATTGACAGTGGCCGATTGATCGTTTGGTTGTCCGACTCGCCCGATGGCAAGTCCAGAGTTTTGATCAAAAACCCGCACCCGGTGCGAGTCGGCTTCGGCCACGATCAAGTTGCCACCAGCGACGGTGATGCCGCGTGGTCTGAGGACGCTCAAACTTGTCGTCGCCGGCGCGGTGGCGCTGCCATCGGCGCGGTAGTTCCAATTGTTCACGGTGGCGCCATCGGCTTGCCCGATCACGAGAGCGAGCGTGGGACTGGTAGTGGCGTTGTCGTAGCGCAGGACGCGGTTGTTTTCGGTATCCGCAACCCACAGACTGGCGCCGGCCAAATGCAAGCCAGTCGGCAAGTTGAATCCGTTTGCCACCGCGGCGCGCACGCCTTGGCCGCGATTGGCCAGATTGGCGGTGAAGTTCGCCTGCCCAATCACTGCGTCTGCCGCCTGTCCGTTGCTGGTCGGAAAGGTGTTCCAACCGAGGATGCGGTGGTTCAAGCGATCGGAAACAAACAGGTGCGTACCGTCGGAGGCGACTCCGGTCGGGGCAAAGAAACCATCGCTGTCAGCGTCGGAAAAGCCGTCTTGCGGATTGAGATCACCACGGCCGCGATTGGGGCGATTGCCGCTGAAGTTAGATTGTCCTAGTACCAAATCGGCGGCGGCGCCGGTTTGCGTCGGCACCGTGTTCCAAATCAGCACGCGGTGGTTTTCGGTGTCGGCCACAATCAAATGCGTACCGTCGAGGGCGACACCAGCGGGACCGGAAAGTCGCGCTGCACTTGGTGTGTGCTGATCGAGATTGGGCACGAACGACTGCGCGTCTGTTTGTCCGAGCACGACGGTGGCAGCAGCGCCGGTGGCCAGGCCACTGCGTGAATAGAGCAGTACTCGGTTGTTGCCGCGATCGGTCACCGCTACGGTGTCGCTTGTTAGTGCGACGTCGGCCGGATCGGCCAGCGTCGTGGCGGAAATGCCGCGATAGTCGGCGCGCGACAAGTTGGTGGAAAAGCCGGCCTGGCCCAGCACCGCGGTGGCGGGTTCAAAGTTGTCGCTTGGGACGTGATCCAAAATCAGCAGCCGGTTGCTGTCGGGCGCCAGCAATACACGGCTGGCGCCGCTGACGGCGCTGTCGTTGTGGCTGAGCGTCGAGGCCGAGATCGGACTGCGCACCTGCCGGGCTCCATCGGGCTGGCCGAGAGTGGTTTGAAAGTCGGTCGGCTCGGTCGGCACGTTGGTATAGATCGCAATTCGATCCCCGCCACTGTCGCGCACGGCGAGGCCACTGCCGACGCGTGCCACACCACCCGCGACGCGAAATGCGTCCGGTTGCACCGCCGAGGAGCCGCTGGTCACTTGAAAATCATAGGCCGCATTCATGGTGAAAGAGGGCACATGCGCCATCGGAATGCCATCGCGGCTCGATACAAACAGGCCGGTCGAAACCAAGGCGACGCCGATTGGCTGCTGCAGCGGCGTCGCGCCGATATCGCCGTCGCTGGAAAACAGCGTCGGTTGCCCAATCGCCAGCGAGGCGGGCTGGCCAACTTCGGTAGGAAAGCTGTTCCAAATCAGCAAACGATGATTGAGCGTGTCGACTACCGCCACCCGGTTGCCGTCGCTGTCGATGGCGCCGGGACTGTTGAGAGTGCTTCCCGTCACCGGATCGCCCGGGGCAGCCGCCGAAAAATCGGGCTCGCCGAGGACCAAATCCGCGGGTGTTTCATTTGCGGTGGGAATGGTTTTCCAGAGGAGGACGCGATTGCCGACCGAGGCGGCCAGCTTGGTGCCGTCCGACCAGAGACCATTGACCCCGCTTTGAAAAACCGCCGCGCTATTGCCGCTTTGCCGACTGTCGAGATCGGGCTGCCCCAGCACTACCACTGGCCGATCATCGGGACTTGATGGCAGGCCGCTGAAAATCAAAATGCGATTGTTGGTGCCGAGATAAAGGTGCTGCCCGTCGAAAAATGCGGCTCGAATGGTGCTCGAAAGATTGCGCACATAGGCTGCGAGCGTGGCCGACGACAGGCTGTCGGTGCCGTAGCTCGACGAACTGTTGCCGCCGGGGCGCGCGGTGGCGCCATAGCGACCGCTTTGCCCGATCAACCCTTCGACCCGTTTGGGTTCGATTTGGACCGCTTCGATGAGGTTTGCGCTTTCATTGCCCTGCTTGCGAAACAGGATCGCGCTCAAGGCTGCCGTGTCATACGAGATCGACAGCACCAGATCGTCCGCAAGTTGCACTCCGTCTTCCAGCGTGACGACGCAAACGCTCGGACCATACGCGTCCAGCGTAAGTTCCGAAGGCACCGCCTCTTCACTTAACTGCGCGATCACGGTGTTGTCGTGCGCGTCCTCGTGACCGGTCAGCTGGCGCGGCAGGCTGAGCACGCAGTGCCCGACGGTGCAACCCGGCCGCAAGTCAGACGCCCGGCAGGTTCCGCTCTGCGGCGTTCCCATGTCGATGTTGTCGACGACGGGGTGGGGATGGCAGGCGAGCAGAAAAGCAGGAATAAGCGCAAAACCGAAACGTTTCATGGTCGCGTCCTTTCGCAGGATGAAGATGATGGCGTTCAATTGGTTGCCAAGGTCGCGCAGATCATTCAAAACGATCGGGACGTAGCATGTTCAGCGCCAGATGCAAAGCCGCTTTCCGAAAAAGTAGCGGTTCACCGCTCGGAAGAAAATCACAGGGAGATCAGGAGTTCAGGAGGATAGATTTCTTGGTTTGAGAGAATGTAACCGTTCAAACCCCCAAGCGCCGCTCGCCCTGAGCTTGTCGAAGGGCAGACTCCATTAGTGTTTTAGCCCTTCGACTTCGCTGCGCTCCGCTCAGGGTGCCCGGACAAGGGGAGCGTGACGCCTACGATAGAATTCTTATTCTGAACAAAGAAAATCTGTCTCCTTGATCTCCTGATCTCCCTGTTAAAAATCTGCTTGGCGCGAAGGGTTCTTCGAAAATGCCTTCAAGTTCAAAGAGTTGTTCGCCGTTTGCAATTTTTTGAAAGCCGGAGTGTCATGGGCAGGGTGACGCCGTCTTTGTCGCTCTATTTGGTTGGGCTGCACCGCACGCTCGGCGCGGATCCGAATTTCTACGTCGAAGTGGCGAGGATTGCCGACGAGCTCGGCATCGATCAGCTCGCAGTCTCCGATCATGTTGTCATGGGCGAGCGGGTTGACCGATATCCGTACGGGCCGTTTCCGTTTGGGCCGGATGAGCCGTGGCTCGAGCCGCTGACGATGCTGGCAGCTATAGCCGCGGTGACCAAGCGCATTCGTCTGTGCACGTCGATCTTGATTGCGCCGTTACGACCCGCTGCGCTGCTGGCCAAGACAGTGGCGACGCTCGATGCGCTGTCGCAAGGTCGGGTTGACCTCGGGGTCGGTATCGGCTGGCAACAGGAGGAGTTTGAGGCCCAGGCGATTCCGTTTTCCGATCGCTGGAAGCGCACCGACGACACCCTGCGCGCCTGTCGCGCACTGTGGCAAAGTGCGCCGGCGAATTTTTCTTCAGCAACGGTATCGTTCGACAAGATTTTTTGCAGTCCGCGACCGGCCCAAGCGCGGCTGCCGATTTGGTTTGGTGCCGCGATGAGCGAAAAAATGGCGGCGCGCATTGCTGAATATGGAGATGGTTGGCTGCCGCTCGGCGCCCCGTCGGTGGAGGAGATCGATAAGGGCGCGAAACTTTTGCACAGTGCTTTCGCCGCGGTGAGGCGCGCGCCGAGTGAATTGAAGATTCGCTCCGGCCTCAAGTTGCAAAGCGCTGCAGACGGCAAGCCCGATTTTGCGGCGACGTTCGCGCCCTGTGAAAAGCTGCGCGCGGTCGGCGCCACCCATTTTTCGCTGGCGCTGCCGCCGGTCAAAACCCTCGACGCGGCGCGCGCTTTCCTTGAGCCATTCGCGGCCGCATTTCAGCCCTACAAAGGTTAGTCGCAATACCGTTCACTTAACACCGTGCATGCTGAGCGGAGCGCGAAGCGCGGAGTCGAAGCACCCTTCGACAGGCTCAGGGCGCGCGGGTGTCGCAACCCCCGATTATGCTGAGCTCCGTCGAAGCACGCTCAGGACGCACGGATTTTGGGTCTTAAGTGAAACGTGATTTGGGTTTAGTCGAGAACAATCACGCTGCGCAGCGTGCGGCCTTTTTCCATCGACTCGAAGCCGACATTGATTTGGTCGAGCGTCAGCCGTTCGGTGATGAGCTCGTCGAGTTTGAGGCGGCCTTGCTGATAGAGCGCGAGTAGGCGCGGCACGTCGCGCGCCATGTTGGCCGACCCGTAGAGCGATCCGACAAGCGATCGCTCTTCGAGTGAAAGCAGGCAAGCCGGCAAAGCGACGTCGACGCCAAAGCCGGCGACCCCGACGACCACTGCTTTACCGCCGCGTCGCACCGAGAGAAATGCTTGGCGAATCACCTCGGGTGATCCAATCGCTTCAAATGCGTAATCGACGCCGATGCCTGAGGTTAGAGCGCGCACCTCGTCGGAACTTTCACTGATGCCGGCGACGTTGAGCGTGTCGGTGGCGCCGAAAATCTTTGCGGCTTCGAGTTTCTTGGCGACGACGTCGACCGCGATGATGCGCGCGGCGCCGCATAGCGCTGCCCCCTGAATGACGTTGAGCCCAATGCCGCCGCAGCCGAACACCGCCACGGTTTCACCGGGGCATACCCGCGCAGTGTTGATCACCGCGCCGACGCCGGTGATCACACTGCAGGCGATGAGACAGGCGCGATCAAGCGGGATGTCTTTGGCGATCGAAATCGCTTGGCTGGCGTCGACCAATGTGCGGGTGGTGAAAGTGCCCAGTCCACAAAAATGGGCGATGGGAGAGCCATTTTTTTCAAATGCGATTTGCTCACCGGCAAGTGCGGTCTGGATGCCGCTCTCGCACAGGTGCAGATGGCCACTGCGACAGTAGAGGCAGTGGCCGCAGGTGGCGATGCTCGACAGGACGACGTGATCGCCAGGGCGCAAATGTTTGACGTTGCGGCCGACTTCTTCGACGACGCCGGCGCCTTCGTGTCCGATCACCACAGGAGGTGGATAGGGCAGGGCAGCTCTGAGAACGGATACATCGGTGTGACAGATGCCGGTCGCCGCAATTCGCACCACCACCTGATTGTCCGCCGGCGGTCGAACGGTGACCTCTTCGATGGTTAGCGGAACGTTGTAGTCGTACATCACGGCAGCTCGCGCGGTGCGAGTGTTGGTAGACATTTCGCCAGAGTACCACAGAGTACCCGCTCGACTTCGAAACTGAAAACATGTTTGCGTTTGTAGGAGACGTTCCTTTCGGTCGCTCTAACCGCGCGAGTTTCAGAAACTTGCCGATGAATACGATGACCAGGCAAACCGTGCAGCGAGTTGGCGACGACGCTGTGGCAGTTGCACGGCTTCCAGTTTCACGACTGTGTTACTTTCTCTTTTCGTGCAAAAGGCAGCCAATTTTTACTATCAACCGAAGTCCTCCGGCAGAAGCTCCATGAACCGTGTTTTCAGTTGGTCTCGCTCTTCTGCCGAGAGCGCTTTGACGTTCGGCTTGGAGGCGCTCAATCGACTGGCCTGTTTGAGCATCGCCGCTTCAAACGCATTGCGGACATCGCGCGCGTTGGCAAAGTCCTTTTGGCCACGGTGCTTGGCGATCTTGGCGACCACAGCGTCAGCGGTTTCGTCGCTTACACGGTATCCTGCCTGGCTGGTCATGATTTTTAGGATTCTTGCTAAAGAAGCATCACTGTAGTCCTCGAATGGGACGTGCTGCCCAAATCGGCTGGCGAGTCCCTGATCTCGTGCCAGAAGCGCCTTCATTTTGCCCGCATAGCCGGCAAAAATAACCACCATGGTCTTGCGATGGTCTTCCATAAACTTAAGAATGGTCGTAAGCGCCTCCTTGCCAAAGTTATCACGCTCGTCGGTTACCAACGCAGGAGCTTCGTCGACAAAGAAGACTCCGCCATCGGCCTCCTGCAGTTTGTTGAGTGTTTTTTCCTCACTTTCGCCAAGATGCGATCCGACCAGGTCGGCGCGTGCCACTTCGACAAACTGCCCCTTGGGTAGCCGACCGAGCGCGCGCAAAATTTTGCCGTACAGTCTGGCGACGACCGTTTTTCCGGTGCCCGGATTGCCTTGGAACAGCGCGTGTAGCGACGTATTTTGGACCCGAAGTCCGAGTTCTGTTCGAGTTTGGTTGACCTCGATGAGCGCGCGAATATTGGCGATCGACAGTTTCACGCCATCGAGCCCTTCGAGGTCGTTGAGCTCCTTTAATGCGTTCTCAAGTTCGGCGGGATCGGCTTTAACCGGTCCACTCGGCGCCGCTAACTTCGACTCCTCAGCGGTCGTGATCTTTTCGGCCTCAGCCTCTTCGCCCTCTTGATCGCGCAGCAGATCGAAGCCGCGACCACGCCCGCCCCCTCTTCCACGTCGGTTCGCAGGCTTGGCTGTAGGTGCTGCCGTCGGTCGCTCCAGCATCAGGGTTTCCGTTGGCGTAAGCCCATTGGCGGCGTTCTGCAGCGCATCTCGCCAGTCGTTGAACACGGCACCCGACGCATCAAGATCACCAAGATTCCAACTCACAAAGGGTTTGTCCTCTCCCCTTCTGGCCGCTGAACCTTTTGCAGTCTGCGCATCGTATTTTAGGACAACGGAGGCGGGGACAAACCGAGACGCCCGCTGTACCTCTAGGACGATCAATTGACGCTGCATCGGATCGACAGCATCTGCTCGAGAGCCATGGCGAATTTCAATTTGGTGACCGTTGATAGTGGGCCTTTCGTACAGGCCGTCGTTCTCGCGCACTACCTTGATCGGATTTCCATTTTCATCGAAGTCAACAAACTCGACCCTTGCCTCGGGGCTGGGGCTGGCCGCAGGTACAGCGGTTGCTACGGATGGCTGGGATGCTGCGGTGCGGTCGACCGCGGTTGCAGCGACGACGCCTAGTTCTATGGGCCTCTCCGGCGACGCGGTTTTGTTTACAATCGCGGTCCGCAACGCGGACTCGAGGTCAGCCGAGGCCAGCGCGCCCACTTGCCAGCGCGCCGCCGCCCGTGTGTCGCCGCTGGAACCTATGGTTCCAATTCCGGTGGCGTCGTAGCGAATCCAGGCGCGGTTCGGTGGTAGCCACTCTAAAACCGTCTCTCCCTCTCGAATGATGGCGCTGCGCAGCGCTGGGTCAATGCTTTGCTGCGTCCCATAGTCGATGGTCACGGTGCGATTGTTGAAATAGAGCGGCTCGTACCTTCGCGAACCGTTTTGCACAACATTGATCGGCACCGCTGCCTCTTCGCTGTGCTTGGGCGTAGCCACAGAGCCGTCGCTGCGCACGCCAGGGCGCAACGGCACTTGCACCGCTTGAGATGGGGGAGACTCAGCATCGGGTGCCGCCTGTGCCCTTGCCGCTTTGGAGGCCGCACTGATCGCATCCGTGATCGACTCGAGCGGCTGTCGTGCTGGGCTGGAATGTGGCCTGTCCACAACCGGCGCTGGCCCTTGCGTTGCGACGAAGGGTTCTTTTCGCGCATGCTCAGCGGAAGCACGACCCCAATCAGTAGCACTTCGCGGTGCCGTCGCATTGACGACATCGGACTGCGAGCGCGATGAAGGAGGCGGCGGTGTGGCCACAGTCGGTCTTGGGCTGCTCTGGCTCGGCGCCGAATTTCCCTGCGTGTGGTGCAGCAGCCGATCGCGTGCGGTGGTTAGCTCCGTCATGTGCGCTTCATCACCGCCGCGATCGAAATGGAGCTCGGGATGCTCTTTCCAAATCCGACGAAATGCTGCCCGTACTTCGCCGGCTGAGGCGTCGGTCGGTACGCCGAGCAGCTTGGCATCGGCGCGCAATTGCGGATTTTCCGCCACCTGCGCCCGTGTACCCATTGCTGTGGACTGTCGCCTGCTCGCATGCAGCGCTGCGAGAAGGAGCTGCAGCAGTGCCCCTCGCCACAATTCCTCCACCACGCGGTCGACAAATCTTTCAGCCGGCCATTCGCCGGTGAGGCCTCCATGAACCAGCGTCGAGACGGCGGTCACAACCGGAGAGCTCCCTACGCCGCCCAAAAACGCAGCGATAAACTTCCACCCCTTGGACACGAACAGCTCCGACGTCACCCTTCCGCCGGCACCCGCGTACTCGGCCAGGAGGGCGAGCTGTTGCGAAGACAAATGGCGCACAATGTGTTCGCCAATACGGTGCATGAACACTTTCGAAAGCGCCCCGCCCAGAAGAACGCCGACAAACGTGCTAATCGCAGCCTCGGTTCCCTGACGCAGGATCGATCCCACATCAAAGTGCTCGCGCACGCCGAAACCAAGTTCACTCGACTGCTCGGCTACGTTCTGCACCACCGCGTAGCCAGCAGCGCCCCCACTGGCTGCAGCCGCAGTTCCGAGCAGCGTGCTGCCCAGCCCTCCGGTGGCAACCGTGAACGAAATTGCTCCCGCCACTTCGATCCCTTGCAACACCCCGATCGCACCTTCGGCGCCCATCTCGGTCATTTGGCGATACTCGTAGAGCTTGCGGTGCGCCTTGCGATAGTGCGCGGCGGCGCCGTTCAGACATTTCACTGCGCCCGCGAGCTGTCCGACCCGAATAAAATGTTCGGCCTGATTGAGCGCATCGAGTGCTGCGTCCCACATCGCCGGGTCGGGAAACTGGACCTGCTTGTCGACAGGTAGATCGTAGCCGCTGTAGTTGCCGTGAAAAACCGCCCGGTACCAGGCGGTCGGACGGGCCAAGCTTTCGGCGACACTGCCGGCAACGCCGCCTGAAACCGTACTGTGCTCGTTGGCAAGCAGCTGCTGCGCGTGCCGCTCGGCGTCGATCCAGCTGCGAATATGCGCGCGATGCTCCTGCAGCGCCCGCAGCGCGTCGCCAAGCGTTGCATTTTTTAGCTCGGTTCTTTTGTGCAGCTGTTGAAATTCGAAATTGTAGCGAAGTCCATCGGCAGCAGTGGCAGGGGAAGAGGGGGAGGTGGCGGCAACTACCACCGCTTGGGCGCAAGGACGCAAGCTGGTGCGTCGT
The DNA here is from genome assembly GCA_023248835.1 of Myxococcales bacterium. GTDB lineage: Bacteria > Myxococcota_A > Polyangia > Palsa-1104 > Palsa-1104 > JAHFDU01. The sequence continues at coordinate 10,956 of JAHFDU010000080.1, forward strand.
CTGCGCGGTGGAAGACCGCTTGTGGCCGGTTCAGAACAGTTGTCGGATTCGTTCAAACCAACCGAACCCATGTGTTGCACTACCTCTGCATGTAGTCCACCCATGGCGGCCCTCGACGGCTATCTGTCCGAACCTACCTTCAAAATGCGTACCAGCAGCACTTGGGGTTCAAAGTGAACGTAGTTCTGTATGTTTACACTGTAATCAATCTCGCTCTTGCAACTACTAGCTGGGGTCTGTAGACCACAGATCGGGTGGCAGCTGGGGTCCAAAGCCACTGCGCAAGAGATCAGGGCAACGTGCCCTTCCACCAAAGTACGCTGCCGACACCGTTGCGTTTCATAGTGAATTTCAGTGAATTTCGCTTTGCAATCAACGGTGCTATATGTCTTTGCTCGAACGAGCAGAGGAGGCGCTTCGTGGAGATCGGATTTTGGAAAAACGCGGCGCAGTCACCCGAACGCATTGCGCTCATCAATGTAGACGGTAGCCGCATCACCGCCGGCGAGCTTTACGCCGAGTCCAATCGTGTGGTGTATGGACTGCGCGCGCTCGGGTTGAAGACGGGAGACACCGTCGCAGTGTCGCTGCACAACGAAGTCGCGATGCTCGAACTTAGTCTGGCGACGGCGCAAGCTGGTTTTTATTTCACCCCGATCAACAACAACCTGACCGCGCGCGAGTTTGATTACATCGCCAAAGACAGCGAAGCGCGCGTGCTCATCGTCAGTGGCAAGGCAATCGAGACCAGTCGCACGCTCGATTTTCCCTCGGAGCGCCGTTTCTCGACCGAAGCCGCGCCAGGATTTCGCGCCTACGCAGAGTTGAAAAAGAATCAGCCGGCGACGCTGCCCGTCGATCGCTCGGTGGGGTTGGTGATGAACTACACCTCGGGAACGACTGGGCAGCCCAAGGGAGTACGACGATCGCCGCCACCGATTTCGCCCGACGACGTCGCGGCGCGCTACGCGCAGTTCTTGATGCTGTTTGGCATGCAGCCAGGCGAGGGTGTACACCTCGTCGTCTCGCCGCTTTATCACACCGCGGTGCTGAGCTTCGCCTTCAACCATTTGCATCTTGGCCACACGGTTGCGCTGATGGACAAGTGGACGCCGGAGGGAATGCTCGAACGCGTCGCCCGCGATTGCGTCACTTCAAGCCACATGGTGCCGACCCAGTTTAATCGTCTGTTACAGTTGCCGGACGAGGTGAAGCACCGCTACGACTTGTCGTCGCTGCGTCACATGGTGCACAGCGCGGCGCCCTGCCCGGTCGAAATCAAACGCAAGATGTTGGCGTGGTGGGGGCCGGTGATTTACGAGTACTACGCTGCATCCGAAGGCGGCGGCACACTGGTGTCGCCGCAAGAGTGGCTGGCCCATCCCGGCACTGTCGGGCGCGCTTGGCCGACCGCCGAAATTCGCATTCTCTCGGACGCCGGAAGTCCGTGCGCGCCGAATGAAGTGGGCACGGTGTACATCAAAATGGCCAACTACTCTTTTCAGTATCACAAGGATCAAAAGAAGACCGAGTCGGCGTGGCGCGACGGCTTTTTCACCGTCGGAGATGCCGGTTATCTTGATCAAGAGGGTTATCTTTTTTTGTGCGATCGCAAAGCCGACCTGATCATTTCAGGTGGGGTCAATATTTACCCGGCAGAGATCGAAGCGGTGCTGATCGGACACGCCAAAGTTTCCGATGTCGCAGTATTCGGCATTCCCGACGACGACTGGGGCGAGCAGGTCAAGGCGGTGATTGAAACCAAGAGTGGAGTGGTGCCAAGTCCAGCGCTCGTCGAAGAGCTGCTGGGGTTTTGCAAATGCGAATTGGCGCCGCACAAGTGTCCGCGCTCGATCGATTTTACCGACGCAATGCCGCGCGATCCGAGCGGCAAGTTGTACAAGCGCAAACTACGCGATCCATACTGGCAAGATCGCGACCGCAAGATCTAAGGTAGAACACGTTCTGTTTTCTGCCT
>JAHFDU010000081.1:0-9687 GCA_023248835.1 Myxococcales bacterium
TATTGCGGCTTGTTGGCAAGGCCGCAACTAGGACAGATGTTTTGCGCCGCCTCAGTCGTCTGCATGTGCCCTCTTCTTAACGTAAGAACTCAAGCGGCGCAATCGCCGGCTCATTCCGGCCATTCCGGTCGATGCGATCAATGTCCCGGCGCCCAAGTTTTCCCATCTTTGAAAATGACTCGCAGCAGCGTCGCCTCCGCCTTGGCGGTGCCATCTGGCATCCGATCCTTGGTGGTGTAACTCTTTCCTTTCTCGATCGGCTGCACCGCACCGGTGACGATGTTTTGCCAACCCACGTCGCTTTCGCGCAGCAATTTTCCGCCACCGTCGAAATACTTGACGTGGTAGTCGACCTGGGTGACATGATCCGCTTTCACTTTGATCTGACAGGAAAGTCGAACATCCCCAATAGCCACCGGCATCACACTGAACTCCACTGGCTGACTGGCAGCATCGACCACACCACTGACCGCCATCAACATTCCAAATCGCGCGATTCTATTCATTGATCCCTCCTCACGTTAGATCTCCACCTGCAACAGCTGTTGTCCCAAAAACAGCTGGTCGCCCGGCGCCAACGCGACTTCTCCTCGCACCCGGACAAACGTGCCGTTTCTCGAACCTTGATCGGTGACTTGGATCATCGGGTCAGGCGCTTGCGGATCGCCGACGATTTGCACCACGACGTGACGCGCCGACAAGAATGGATCCTCGGGGAAATTGATGTCATTGCCCTCCCGACCGATGGTGAGCTGCGTGCCAAGGGTACGAAAGTAAAGTCCAGTCTGTCCGCCAGCCAGCTGCTGGCCAATGGCAAGTTTGGCAGTGCTTCGCGGCGACCCGAAAAAACAGGTACCACTGTCATCCATCAAGGCCAATCGATCGGTGGGACAAACTTCGACCGTAAGCAGCTGCTCTCCGACGAGAAACCGCGTTCCCGACGGCACCCGACGAGCCCCCTGAAGCCGCAAGAAAACGCCGTTCAAAGAAGCTTCATCACGGACGTGCAAGCGGCCGTCATCGTAACGAAACGTGGCGTGCCGTGGCGACATCCACAGATCGCCTGCGAACGACAAATCGCCAGTAGCTCTGCCCGCGACCAACCTCTCCCCGACGACAAACGCATCGCCGTGCGTGCCATCGGGGCGAATGTGCACCAGACGCGGCTGGCCGGGAATTTCCACCGCGCGCGCAGGAAGAGCTCCTTCGCTGCCCAACGGCAACGCCGCCCCGCACCGACCACAAAAACGAAATTGCGCGGGCGCAACCTGATCGCATTTGGCGCAGCGACGCGGATCTGCGTGCTTGGGCGCCTGGCGAACCTCTGGTACAAAAGGTGCCACTCCAAGCGGCGCGCTACAACCGCAGCACTCGGTTGAGCGAAGCGGCGACAGCGCATCGCAAGCGTCGCAAACCAGACCAAGATCCATTTGCGTTATCGTAATGCAAAGTTACAAACGGTCAATGCAACGCGACGCTGACGCAGGGGCGCCCGGAAGTCGGCGTTGATTCACGTTTCGCGATTCTTACCACCGCCGACAGCCGACAGCTGACCCTCCCGTGAATTCGCTCTTGAAAGGAGGACTAGAGCAGGTGATTTCAGGAATGAATCCGAAACTGTCGGCTGTCGGCTGTGAGCTGTCGGCGGCGCCCGGACTTTCGGGCGCCCCTGCCATGACGAAGTGAACGAAGCGATCGAGTGATTTTGAGGAACGTTTTCGGGTAGAGTGCTGCGCATGAAAAAGCTCAAAAGTTACATCAAAGGACGATTTATCGATGGCACCGGTAAGGACTCGCTCTGCAACCCCGCCACCGAAGAGACGATCGCCGAAGTGGGCGGTGGTTCGCTCGATGTCTCGTCGCTGCTCAGCGCGGCACACGCGGGTGGCGCTGCGCTACGCACACTCTCCTTTGCGGCGCGCGGCGAAATTTTGCGCGCGCTGTCGAAGCGCATTTTTGCGGCGCGCGACGAGCTCATCGGACTTGCGATCGCCAACGGCGGCAATACTCGAGGCGATGCCAAGTTCGACATCGATGGCGCTTCCGGCACGCTGGCCGCCTATGCTGAACTTGGCAAATCGATGGGCGACCGCACCTTTGTTGTCGACGGCGATTCAGTGCAGCTGACGCGATCGGTGCGTTTTTTCGGCCGCCACATTCTGGTGCCGCGCGAAGGCGTCGCGGTGCACATCAACGCGTTTAATTTTCCCGCCTGGAACCTGGCCGAAAAGGCGGCCTGCGCCCTGCTCGCCGGCGTGCCGGTGATCTCCAAGCCCGCCACCGCTACTGCGCTCGTCGCCGGGCGCATCGCCGAACTTTTCGCCGAAGAGAGTTCGCTGCCGCAAGGCGCTTTTTCTTTCCTCGCCGGATCGGTAGCAGATTTGCTGTCGCATCTCGGCGGTCAAGATGTCGTCGCCTTCACCGGTTCGGCAGCGACGGGAGAGACCGTCCGCAAGACCGCGGCACTGCTGACTCACTCGGTCCATGTCAACGTCGAGGCCGACAGTCTCAACGCCGCCGTGCTCGGTCCCGATCTCGATCGCTCGAGCGAAGCGTACCTGCTTTTCATCGCCGATCTGGCGCGAGAAATGACGCAAAAGACCGGACAAAAGTGCACCGCCACTCGTCGCGTGCTCATCCCGGATTCGCTCGCCGAAGCGGTGCGCGAAGATGTTTCGGAGAAATTGGCGGCGATCAAAGTCGGCAATCCGGCGCTCGAAGAGGTCACGATGGGCCCACTGGCGACGCGGCAGCAGCTCGACGACGTGCGCGCCGGCATCCAGCGACTCGCCGAAGAGACGCGATCTATTTTTGGCGGCCGCGGCGAGGTCACACCGATCGGAGCGGAAAAAGGGCGCGGCTTTTTCGTCTCGCCGGTGCTACTCGAAGCCACTGACTCAGCGCGCGCTCGCGTCGTGCACGAGCTCGAAGTGTTTGGTCCGGTCGCCACTCTATTGCCCTACTCGGGCGACGCCAAGGTCGCGGCCGACCTAGTGCGCCGCGGCCAGGGCAGCCTGGTCTCGTCGGTCTATTCAGACGATCGCGAATTTCTAAAACAGATGGTATTCGCGCTCGCGCCCTATCATGGCCGTCTGTTCTTGGGCTCGAGCAAACTCGGCGGCCATTCGGTCGGCCCCGGCACCGTGTTGCCACAACTTGTACATGGCGGCCCTGGTCGTGCCGGCGGCGGCGAAGAGCTCGGCGGCGCGCGCGGCCTGCATCCCTATCTACAGCGCACTGCGATCTCCGGCGATCGACCGATCCTCGACGCACTGTTTGACTAGTGGGCGCGAAATTTCCGGTAAGCGCGGGCGGTCATTTGTAACAATTTCAGGCCGTCGCGAAACCGGCTAATTTTCGTCTCACCATAAGTACGAGCGCGATAGCGAATCGGCAGTTCTGCTATTTTCAAATTTAGCTTCGCGGCGCCGAGAAGAAGATCGAAATCGCCGAATGGGTCGAGCTCGCCGAAAAACGCGCGGCCGCTGACAATGCGCTCATAGTCACGGCGAAATAGCACTTTGGTCCCGCACAGTGTGTCTTTGAGTCGCTGCTCGATGGTGGCCGACATCGCGAGCCCGAACAGTTTGTTGCCGAGCGAATTCAAAAACCGCATCGCCTCGCCCTCCATCGGGTAGACCAGGCGCGAGCCATTGACGAATTCGGCGCGGCCCTCCGAAAGCGCGAAATAGAATTTGGGCAAGTCCTCCGGTGGCACGGTCAAATCGGCGTCGAGAATAAATAAAATATCGCCGGTGGCAGCAGCGAACCCTTGACGCACCGCATCGCCTTTGCCGCGGCCGCACCCCTGATGCAGGAGCTTCACCTGGGCGCGGGTTTTCTTCTGCAGATGCGCCTCGATCGCCTGCACCGTGCCGTCTTGTGACGAGCCGTCGACAAAAATAATTTCGGTCGAGCGCCCCATGTTGGGTGTGCGATCAACGATCGCGTCGATGTTGCCGCGCTCGTTCTTGCACGGCACGATCACACTGCAGCTGTAGTCACGCGCCGCGATCGGCCCGCCGCCGCCAGCAAGGCGGCAGACGAAAAATTGCGTCAGCGCCAAATGCCGCAACCCCGGCGCCAACGACAGATGTTGATTGATCGCATTGCGAAACGGAAACTTGAACGGCAAAAGCTGCGCCGTGCCCGAGCGCACAATGTCGAAGTGATTGAGCGTGAGCAGCCCCTCGATGTCCTGCATGCCGAGCCAGTTCTGCTGCGGCAGAGCCATTTTGAGTCCAACGCGCTCGGCAAGTTTGAGCAGCGGCTCCCAGACAAAGTTGTAATAGGTGACGACAAGGCGAGTACGCGGATGGCAGAAACGGCGCACCGCGCGGATCGCCGCCCAGACATCGGCCAGCACACCAACCACGTCGGAAAGTACGATGTAATCAAAGGTGCGGCCGGCGAGCCCGGGTGCATTCAGCGTTTCGGCGTCGTCGACAATGAACTCGTAGCCGTGCCGCTGTCTGGCGCGAGCGATCATCCGCTCCGAAAAGTCGACGCCAACGCCAACCGAAGGCTTGAGCGCCGCTAGCAGGTCACCGGTACCGCAACCGATTTCGAGCACCTCGGCACCGATCGGCACGATCGATCCGACCAGCTGCTCAATCGCGCGATAGTAAGCGCGGTTCCGTGTCTGCCAGCGCTCTCGTTCTTCGGCCAGCGCGTCGAACGCAAGCCGACGCCGCTTGAGGTCCTCAGAAACATTTACCATCTCCGACGGCACCGCGTCCATGGTGCGGAAGCTATCGCGATTGGCCCCCAGCATCAACATTCCGCTGCCTACAGAGGCAGCACAGCGCGCCCAGAATTTTCGCGCTACCATGATCTTTACCCACGCCGTCGAGATGTCACCGTCGCCTTGCGCGCGGCACTCTCGCACAAGCGGTGACGGTGAGAAAGGCAAGCGTCAAGCCACAGCGGAAAGGTCATCACCACAGAGTCTCGCAAGCGCGGGAAGTACGATGGTGAGGATGCCTTCTTCGGCGACCTGCTTTGCCTCAGCGCAACTGAGTCGGCCATGGGCGTGCCAGCTGTCGAGGTCGGCCTCGAGCGGGCGCACCGCCATACGGCGGGTGTCGCGCACCGCAAGAGCGACCGCCTGATAGACGCGATCGACAATCGGCGAACCGCCGGCGTGGCAGGCCCAAGAGACGAATCGCCACGAGAGCTCGGCATGGTGACGCTCGTCGCCGGCGATCTTGGCGAGAGCTTTTTTTACGGCCGGGTCCGTGGCAATAAGTGCCTGTCGTTCGGCGAGCAGTGCCCCAAGCGTCTCTCCTACGCAACCTTCTTTTGCGGCGAGCATGGCTACTTCGGTGAGGGTTGCCGCGGGGAAAGCATCATCGACGCGCAAGGTCGCGGGTCCGATTTCCCTCGCGCCATAACGGCACGCCAGCCCGAAGCAGATACGCGCGTGCCTGATCTCGTCGAGCGATGCCCGTTGCGCGTCAGCAATCAGGTCGGGTGGCGCTCCCACCGCGAGTCCCATGATCGAAAAGCGCGCGAATGCAGCAACCGACGCATGCTCTTCAAGCGCGTCCTTCAGCCAAGCGGCAGCCAACGCCTGTCTGGTCCCTACATCGAGATCGTTTGCCGCCGCAAACGGCTCAAGCCAGTCCGCGCGTGACGCCGCCGCAGCCGCGCGCAGCGAGCTGCCGACGAGAAATGGACGGCGTATGGTGGCTCCCATATCGGCCGCCGCGTCAGTCGTCGGCGTCATGTCCGCGAGGGGCAGGTCGGCGGTCGAGTCGCTCGGCACAGACTGCATGTCGATACCTGTGAGGGGAGTACTGCGGCAGCTCGAGACCAGTGGCGTTGCGCTGGCACTGGCAATTGAGAAGATACGCGCGATCCAGTTGCTGGTATTGCGACGCATGGGGCACCTCCATCTGTGGTTCTTCGCTATATAGCACAAACTGGATTCGCGGCGGGCCAAAACGAGCCCCTCGGGGGGCCTATCCTTGTTGGAACGGTGAACCGCGTCCCGCATCGAGAGCGGCACCTTCCCGCTCGGGTTTCGTCTACCTCCTAGCCGTGGACTGGCCAAACGAACTACTCTTCGGAAATCTTCTCCCACCACTGACACCACCAGTTGGTGCCGACTAAGATTCGCAATTTCGAATGCCAGCAGTAGCTGATTTTATCGTCCGGATTGATGTAATAGAGACAATTGCCGCACTTCTCTTCGCCATGCGGATCGCCGCGCAACACCGCATCTTCGGCAAGGTGGCGCAACTGCACCGAGAGTTTTTCGTCGATCTCTTTGGGTTCAGGGCGGGGCAGGTCGTCAGCCACGGTTCGAGGTCCTCGTCATTTGAAGTTGTGAATCACCGCTTCGATGTTGTTGCCCTCTGGGTCGTGCACAAACGCCCCGTAAAAGCCGGGATGGTAGTGCTCGCGTTTTCCCGGCGGGCCGTTGTCGGTGCCGCCAGCGGCCACGCCCGCGCGATGAAAAGCGTCGACCATCTTGACGCCACCGGCAACAAAAGCAACGTGGGCCGGCGGCGCGGTCTCCGCGTACTGCGCCACCCAAAAATCGGCTTTGCCGCCAACGCCGAAGCCAATAAAATTTTGCCACTCCATCGTGATCGCATAACCAAGCGGCGCCAGCGCCTGCACGTAAAACGCCTTCGCCCGCGACAGATCTTTTACTTTGACGGTGACATGGTCGATCGGCATGCTGAGCATCCTATTCGAATGGGCCCAAATGACAACGTCGACTCTTCTCTTTAGCAGGGCGTACGCATCAAAACCGCTCACCCTGAGCGAAGCGCAGCGAAGTCGAAGGGCGCCAGCACACGTCCTTCGACAGGCTCAGGACGAGCGGATTTAAGATGCGATTGCCCTGTTCTCTTTAGGATGCAACATGTTCTTGTCACTGCTTTGCATTGCTCCAAGATCCTAATAGGCGTACGTTATTCCGTACGTGATGAAAACTCCTGCTCTCGCAAAAGACCTGGTTCCGGTGACCAGCCTCCGTTCCAATCTCGCCCGCTGGCTGCGCCACCTCGACAGAACCGGCCGGCCGGTTGTGCTGACGCAGCAGGGCAAGGCTGCAGCGGCGCTGGTGACACCTGCCATGCTCGACGAGATCACGGAGCAGCGCGAAGTCGTGCGCAAAATTCTGCGCGGGCTCAAGCAAGTCGTCGCCGGTGATGTCGTCGAAGACGCGAAGGTTTGGCGCGCGGTCAAGCGAGCGATTGCGCCAGTGAGGAAACGCCATGCGCGTCGTGTGGGCTGACGGGGCGCGCACAGACCTTCTCTCGCTGGTTTCACACATCGCCGCCGAAAACGCTAGGGCCGCAAAGCAGATGGCAGAGCGCATTCGCAAGCGGGTATGGGGATTACGGCGCCTCGCACGTGCCGGCCGAATCATTCCAGAATTTGACGATCCGGCGCTTCGAGAAGTGATCGTTCCGCCATTCAGAGTTCTATACTTCGTCGACGAGATCGTCTCCATCTTAGCTGTGCACCACGGTCGCCGCGCGCTTTCTCTCCGCAAATTCGTCGAATGAACCAGTCGAACAAACGGCGCGCGACGATCTCTTTCGCGTTCTTGGCAAAGCGTGCAATAAATAGGTGACATGTCTGCCTCACCAACCGCGCGACTCAAGCAGCTCGTGCCGTACGCGATCGCCATCGCTGCGCTGGCCTGGATCCTACACAAAACCGATTTGAACGCGTTTGCCGCCGCGCTCAAGCAGGCGCCGATCGCGCTGTTCGTGCTGTTCTCGCTGTTCATGCTGCTGCTCAACTGCGCCGCCGACACCTACGCGATGGCCACGGTGTTTTCCTGGTTCGGCTGCCGCGTGCCCTATCGCGAGCTCTTCGTCGTGCGCGCGTCGACCTACCTGGTCGCGATCATCAACTATCATGTCGGCCAGGCCGCCATCATCAGCTACCTTTTTAAGGTGCGCAAAATGGCGTTTTTGCGCTCGAGCGGTGTGATTCTGTTCATCATCGGCGTCAACGTCGGAACCATTTTTCTACTCGCTTCCGCCGGCGCGCTGCGCGTGCCGCCACACTTGCGCGTGCTGAAGCTGATTCCTCCGGTCTGCGTGGTCGGCTGCGTCCTCTATGCTGCGGTGCTCACCTGGCGACCGCAATTTTTGGCCGAGCGTAAACTGCTCGGGCCGCTGTTTGAAATGGGCATCGCCGGCCACGCCAAAGGAGTGCTGGTGCGCTTGCCCCACGTTGCCTGCCTCTTGGTGTGGCATTTTTTTTCTTTGCGCATGTTTCACATTCGCGTTTCCCCACTCGACGCGCTGCTCTACTTGCCGATGTATTTCGCCGTCGCTGCGATGCCGATCAACGTCAACGGACTCGGTGTCGCGCAGCAAGTCGCGATCACCTTCTTTGCCCCGTTTGCTGAACCACCCGGCGCCGCCGATCCAGCCACCCAGCGCGCGATGGTGCTCGCCTATAGTTTGGCCACCGTCGGCATTTCGCTGCTCTTGCAATTTGTGCTCGGGTTTGCCTGTATTCGCCGCGCCACCGCGCTCGGTGCCAGCGTGAGCAGCGCTAAGCGAGAGAAAACGACCGCCTAGCAATGAGATATGGCCAGCCCCGACGTTTAAACACTGTCACCATGGTGCTGCTGCTCTGCCTGGTCGGTGCGGGATATTGGGGCTGGCGCTTCTTTCCCGTCTATTTTGACGGCTGGACGGTCGATTCGATCTTGCGCAATTCGGCGGCAGCGATCTACAAGCAAAACAATGTCGCTGAACCGCAACGCAGCAACCTCATTCGCGACATCGTCGAAAAAACCCGCGACACCATCATCGGCACCGTCGGAATCTCTGATCCGGAATTGCGCGTGAATCTAGAGATAAATGGCGACACCGCAACGCTTACTGCCGACTACGATGTTCCGGTCACCCATCCTTACATTCACCGAATCACTACCGTGCACATGCATCGTGCCGAGGAGATGGACATCAAGCCAGTGAAGTGGGAATGAGCAGGCTCGCGTTCTGCCTCGCGCTCGCGTCGACGGTTGGGACGGCGCCCTCTGAAGTGGTGCTGGTCAACCAACGCGGCGTCGCGGCCTATGAGGAGACTGCGGAAGAATTCCTCGAGAGCTTTCGCGTTCCGGTGCGGGTGATCAATCTCGAACCGGGACAGCCGCTCGCCTTCGCCTTCACCGATCGCAGCGTGGTGGTGACCGTCGGAGATGAAGCGCAACACGCCGTAGAAGCGGCACTGCGCTCCCAACCCAAGTTACACGTGACGCTGCTGCCGCTGTTCACGCTTCGCGGCGCGCCGCAAACGCCTGTGAGCTATCCCAGTCTCGCAGCCTGGTGGAAACCACTCACCCGCTTGCTGCCGACGGTGCGACGCATCGGCATGCTGGTCGGACCAGACAGTCGCGGGCTCTTGCAATCTGCGCGGCAAGCGGCCGCGCAGCTCGGCATTGTGCTGATTCCAATCGAGGCGAATGACGGGCCTTCGGCGGTGCGAGCGCTCAATGCCAGCGTCGCGCGACTCGACGCGCTGTGGTTGCCCGGTGACAGCCACATCGTGACCCTGCCAGTGTTTCAGTACGCCCTCGCCCTTCAGCTCGAGCGCGGTCTTCCAGTGATCGCGGCGACTCGAGCACAGGTTTACGCTGGTGCGTTTTTGGCCGCCGACTATCCTCCGACCGCGATCGGACGCGCCGCCGCGCAGCTCGCCAGTGCG
>JAHFDU010000081.1:9697-12846 GCA_023248835.1 Myxococcales bacterium
GATGATGATCACCTCTCAGCGAACGGCGACCGCAAGACCGCCCGACATGGGCAAACCTCGGCTCAGCATCAACGGCCGCGTCGCACGTCAGCTCGGCGCCAATTCGCTGGGGCTTCGCGAGCTTCGCGTCGAGGGCGCGGAGGTGAATGAGCGATGAATACGGAAGTCCTACGCAAACCAAGTCGCGGTTTTCGTCGTCGCGTTTTTTTCTATCTGATGTTGCTGATCCTTTTTTCGTCGGTGGTGTCTGGGGCTACCTACTACAGTCGACAGATCAAATTTTTGGAACGCGAGCGCGCGCAACGCGCGCATACGCTGGTCACCAGCCTCGCCACCACCACCGAGCTCGGCGCCTATGCGCATGAAGCTGCGCTCTGTTTGCCTCCAGTGCAGCGAACGTTTCGAGAAGAGGATGTGGTGTTCGCCGCGGTCTACGACAAGAACGGCAAAGAGATCTTGCGACTCTCTTCGCCCTCGTTTGAGCCAGCGCCAGAACCGGAAGTGGTATCCAGTCTTGCCGGTGACATCAACGCCAAACCGATCTCGCTGCGACGCGATACTTACGACGATCTTTGGATGCCGATCACCGTTGCCAAGCATGTTGCTCCTTCCTTAGCGCTGGTCGACCCGGCGCGTCTGCCGGACCGCGAAATCGTCGGCCTGGCGCGTGTCGGCCTGTCACTTTCACCAGCGCGTGAGCAGCTGCGCGAGGTGCTCAACACCGGAGCGCTTCTCACCCTCGGCCTCTTGGTACTCGGAGGATTGGCGGCGCTGCTCATCGCCAGCAAGATCTCCGATCCGATTTTGGCTCTGGCGCGGGGCGCTGATGAAATACGCGCTGGCAACCTCGACGTACGCATCGCGGTTTCTTCCCGCGACGAAATCGGCGAACTCGCCGAATCGTTCAATCGCATGGCAGAAAAACTGCGCGAGACCATGGCCGAGTTTGAAATGCTCAACCGCAACCTCGAGGGCGAGGTACTGCGCCGCACCGACGACATCCGCCGCTCTGCCGAATTCACTGAGATGCTTTCAGCGCCGCTTGATCGGCGCACCCAAGGGGGGTCGCGTGCCGAACTCAAACAGCTGGTGCAAGATGCCATTGCGGTGCTGCACGCCACGTCGAGCGCACGCGCGACGGCGATTTTCGTCGCTCAAGATGTTCCGCTAGGGTCGTTACAGATCGCTGCCACTCGAGGTGCACCCCCCGAGCAATTTGGCCCGCCGCCCGATTGGTCGACATCAGCCGGCGCGCCGCCGATGACGCTCGACAGCGACCGGGCGATCTTGCCGATCGCTTTTCGCGGACGGCCGGAAGGCGCGATCGTATTTTTGGGAGCGCTGTCTTCGCACGCGGTCGAGTTCGCATCGCATGCCGCCGGCCAATTGGCGATCGCGATGGCCAATGCGCGCGCTTACACCGCGCTGCGCCGCTTGACCGCCGAGCTCACCGAGCGCAACCAGGCGCTGATTCTACAGCGCGATCAGCTGCAGGAGATGAATCGCCTCAAGTCGCAATTTCTCGCCAACATTTCGCACGAACTGCGCACTCCGATGAACGCGATATTAGGATACGCAGAACTTATCGCCGAAGGCATTTACGGCCCGACCACGCACGAGCAGCAGGCGGGCTTGCAAGGAATTGAAGAATCGGGTCGCAATCTTCTCACCCTCATCAATCAAATTCTCGATCTTTCCAAAGTCGAATCCGGCAAGCTCGAGGTCTATGTCACCGAAGAGGCGGTGCACGACATCGTGCAATCGGTCGCAGCCGAGGCGCAGGGCTTGGCCAAAGACCGCCCCTACCGCGTGCAGGTGCACTGCCCGGCGCAAATTCTGATCAAGACCGATCGTGCCAAAGTTCAGCAAATCCTGTCCAATCTCGTCGCCAACGCAGTCAAGTTTACCGAAGCCGGCGAGGTGCGCATTGATGCCAGCGCCACCCCCGATGGCGGCTGCAAGATCGCGGTGCGCGACACCGGCATCGGCATCGCCAAGGAGCACCAGGCGGTGATATTTGAAGAGTTTCGCCAACTCGATGGGGCGCCGACACGGAAGTATTCGGGCACTGGCCTCGGCCTAGCGATCGCGCGCCGCTTTGCCGATCTGCTTTCGGGTTCTCTTACCGTCGACAGCACGCCCGGCGCCGGTTCGACTTTTACCCTCACCCTGCCGGCACAACCTGCACTCCCTGCAGAACGGAGCCATTGATGACGCCTCCCAACATCCTTCTGGTCGAGGACAATCCACACAATCGAAAAATTTTCTCCGGAATGCTCAGCCATGCCGGCATGCAAGTGGTGGAAGCGATCGATGGCGATGCCGCCCTCGCAGCGGTCGCGCGCAGTCACCCGGATCTGATATTGATGGATTTGTCGATCCCAGGCATCGACGGCTGGGAATGCACCCGCCGTCTTAAAGCCGATGAGAAAACGAGAACGATACCGATCATCGCGCTCACCGCGCACGCCATGCGCGGCGACGAAGAGCGCGCGCTCAAGGCCGGCTGCGACGGCTATCTGTCCAAACCTATTTCGCCCAAGCGCGTCGTCGAAGAGGTTAAACGCGTCCTTCGCCTGACGTAAGAGTGTGTGGCAAAAGCGCACAGTTCAGTACTCAACGCAACAAAATCGCCTCATAGTCGTCCGCTGTTTCTATTAGAGTTCAACAGGTTGCGCTTGATCTGTTTGGGCACGAAATCTGCAGTCACCTCGCGCAACCGGTGCCTAAGCACCCCTTATAAGGAGAATCAAATGAAGAAGACCATCCTCGGAATGCTCGCTGGCCTCGCCCTCTTCGCTTTCACCGTCCCGGCCTACGCTGGCGAAGAAGCCGGTGAGAAGCCAGCCGCGGAGAAGAAGGAGAAGAAGGCGAAAAAGATGAAGAAGGCGAAGAAGGACGACGCCGAAGCTCCGGCCGCCGACAAGAAGTAATTTATTGTAACTTTTGCTTCGGAACTAGCCCCTGTATGGGACCATGCAGGGGCTATTTTTTTGGTCGGGCGACGATCGTGTCGGACCACTGATCTACTAATTCCGAAAATCGTCGCGGCACACGAAGAATTTTGCAAACCGCCGGCTGTTTCAAGGCGCCAAAGGCGCCGTCGGCGCGAAGTCGCGCCGTAAGCCGGGGTGGGGTTCGGCCCGAGC
>JAHFDU010000395.1 GCA_023248835.1 Myxococcales bacterium
GGTGTCGAGGGTTCGCATCGACTTGGTGAAAGAGGACTTGAGCGCAACAAAATCGGCGGAACCTTTTTGAGCAAGTCCAAAATATCCCGAGGCGGTGAGTAGGCGCCATTGATGTTCTGACCAGCTGCCGGTCTTTTGGGTATTGGGATAGATGACGGTGGCAGATTTTTCGCGCCAGTGCAGATCCTCGTCTGCAACCGAGGATAAGAGTTTGAGTCCGGCAACTTCCGCTTCTCCGTCGAGATTGTTGGAGAGGTGGCGGACTTCGGCTTGAAGCTCGCAGCGAAAACGATTTTGCCAAATGATCGCGACGGGAAGTGCCAGGCCTGGAAACAGCAAGTCTTTGGTACGCGACGTCACGATGCCGACACCGTCGGTCGACAGATCGCAAATCGGACGACGAACCTCGATCTCCGGCCACAGGGGATGGCGGAAGGCCACTTCCACCGACGCTGGTGCGGTAAATCGATGCTGTTTGCGGTGACGCATGCGCGTCAGTTCAGAGGGGACCGCCATCGCAATAAAACCGTCGACGTTGGCGATCTCGGTGGCGCAAAAATCGAATCGGCAAACATAGCCGTCGATTTCGACTTGGCACGGCGCCACTGGCCATCCCTCTTCGGGCTCCCACTGCAGCGGCAGCCGAGCTTCCGGCTCGAGCCGAGCTGCGGTTGCCCGCCCGGCAAAATCGCGACCGTCAACCGACCAGCGGAAAGTTGCGGTGGAGCGCTCGCCGAAGAGATAGCGGAGCGCGTCGCGAACCCGAACCGAAGACGACAGCACTTCGCGCTCGAGTATCTCGAAGGATTCCGCTGGTAAGAGGCCGTTCGCACTCAACCGACCACAAAATGCGGCGATTGCTCGTGCAGTTTGAAGCGGCGGTTCGATCAGCTGAAGCGTCGCCTCTGAGCGAGAGGCCGAGGCCACCTCGGCCACCGCCGGTGGAGCGCCCTCAAACGTGCAGGTTATTTGTTGTCCAGGCAAAAAAGTGTTGGGCGGGACGGCCACCGTGAGATCGACCAGGCTTAACCGAAGCAGACGAAATTTTCGCTGGTCGACCACGGCATAGGCGATCGGATCGTCGATCTCCGATCGCAATGAATATCCCATCATTTTTGCACGTAATGTTTGCGAATCTCGGCGACTGCCAGCACCAGTTCTTGAGCAGTGAATTTGCGCTGGATTTTCGCTGCCAAACCGGAGGACATCCACTCGCTCGACGCTTCGACGCTGGCGTAGATGCGGTGCGGGTAGGGTGGACGCGCCAGCAACGTCAAGCCGGCGACGATGCTGCGCACTGCGGACGCGCGGAAACCGCTGCCTTCGTGAATCACCGCCGAGCACTTGATCGAACTGCCGAACCGCGTCAAAAAATCGGTGAGCGCCTTGCGCGCGTCCGACGGCGGCATCGGCGCTTTCTCTTCGACGATTGTCAGCAGCCCGATCCCGGTGGGGTGTTTGGCCACTACGGACTGGAAACTCTCTGAGATCGTCAGCACGCCTTCTTTGCTGGTGTTGCCTCTGAAGATGACCACGAATACGGCGTCCCACATCGCAGTGCAATAGTCTGCACAGCTGGCGATGATCCGATTCGTCGAGGGGGCAGGCGGTTCCATACTCGACGAGATTATCGCACCTCCTCTGACCGCCCGCTATTTTTTCGCCGCAGGTAAGCGTTCACTCCCCGTCCGTGCACCCTGAGCGGAGCGCAGCGAAGTCGAAGGGCGAAGACAATCGAGGTTTGCCTTTCGACAAGCTCAGGAGGCTCAGGGCGAGCGGAGCGTGAGTCGCGAACGGTTGTCACTGCAGAATTTAGGATATCCGATCGGAGAATTTGGCGAGCGTTTCTGTTTGCAACGGCATCACCAGTGCAAGTTTTTCGAAATCGGATCGGTTTTCGCTAACCAAAAGCGCGCCGAGGCGGATGGTGCCAACGGCGACGATTGCATCTAGAAGGGCAGCGCCGGGGTTTTTGAGCGTCAGGCCACGTTCGCGCAAACGGGAAATACTGGTCCCCGCCAAAGCCAGATCCTCGTCGAGTGCGACCCGCAGTCGCCCTGATTTTCGAATCGGCGAAATGAGTTTCTCGACGACACCTCGTTCGATGCGCGATCGACAGCCGGCCAGAAGTTCGGCCGCCACGACTGCGTCCATCCAAATTTGAAAATGCCCGCGTACGATCGGCAAGAGCGGAGTGAGCGCACCATGGCGAAGGTGATCAACCCAAACCGAGGTGTCAAAAACAACCTTCACCGCAGCGGCCGAAACCGCGACAGACGAGCGCCCGATCGCCTGATCGCGCGGTGGATCTCGTCTTCATTGGCGACCTCTTGCAGGGAGCGCACAATGGTCTCGGTTTCGGTGCGCGCTTTGAGAATGTGCTGCGCACGTGTCACCAGTTTTGTCGGCAGATTATAGGTTTTTTTTACAGTGAGTACTCGACGAGACATACGTATAGAATGAACAAAAAGCCGTATCACGTCAAGTCGGTTTGTTTTTGGGATCTGTCACTTTCGTGGGCGTGGGCGTGGGCGTGAAACGAAAATCCGTACTCTCTTTCCGTCGCTGATTCGCCCACGCCTACGCCCACACCCACGAAAAGCAGGTTGCAGCTCGGCACTATTCGCAATCGGCCTTGGCTACCGCTTTATCCGACGCGCAGCACCGAGCGCAGTTCGGCAGAATCGCATCGCCTGTTCGAGCCAGCGCAGCCTTTCCTCATAGGTGAGGCTGAGCCACGCGCGTCGCTGTTCGGCGTCGGTGCCCGGCCAACCCTTCTTCGGTAATTGCGAATCATCCGCCATTTTTGTCTTCTGCCTGAATCGCCTCGAGAGCAGCAATGTCCTCGAGATCTCGCGGGCGACCAGCCGCCCGTTTCAGCGCAATCAAGTCGTCGATGCAAGCAAGGCGCAGCGAAGTGTCGCCGACATTCGCGGTGACCGCACGGTCGTACATGTCTTCGAATGGGAGTGGCTCCTCGACGAAAATGTCAAGCAGCAGACCTGGCATTGTGGAATTCCAAAGAGAGAAGACCAACATTCCTTTCTCTTCGATCCAGCTCCTCCGGAGCACTGGATCCGCAAAGTCGTCGAGAGCGACCGGAAGGCGCGGCCGAAATCCCAAGCCAGCAGCGGCATGCAGCGCCCGGAGCACGTTCTCGCGATCAAGCGCCACGATCAAATCGAGATCAGCAGTCATTCGCAAGTGTCCATGCAGCACGACAGCGACGCCGCCCACCACCAGATAACGCACCTGGGCATCATTGAGCGCGGCGAAAATTTGGCAAAGATCGATCTCCACGTCGCTGATCTTAGCAAATCTCAGGTATGTGCGCTAAGTCATAGTACCTCGCC